>CABUZF010000073.1 GCA_902495985.1 uncultured Collinsella sp. | reverse complement strand
TCGGCACGGGTGTGCTCGACGGCGTCGATGGCGCCTACGCCGCGCACATCTGGAGTGAGGTCGACGCCGGCACCGTGAGCTGCGAGCCCGGACCGCGCATGGCCAATACCGACTGGTTCCGCATCGACGTCCGCGGCACCTCGTGCCACGGCGCCATGCCCCAGCGCGGCCACGACGCCGTCATGGTTGCCGCCGAGATCGTCAACGCCCTGCAGACCATCGTCTCGCGCGAGATCAGCCCCTATGAGCCGGCTGTCATCACCGTCGGCGAGCTGCACGGCGGCACCGCACGCAACGTTATCGCCGGCACGGCCTACCTCGCCGGCACGGTGCGCACCTACGGCGATTCGACCCACGAAGAAATGCCGGAGCTTATGCGCCGCATCGTGGAGCATACCGCGGCCGCCTTGGGCGCCGAGGCAGAGCTCACCGACTACACCATCGCCAACTACAAGGTCGAAAACGACGCCGCCTCGAGCGAGCGCTGCCGTCAGGCCGTAATCAAGTGCTTGGGCCCCACCGGTCAAGGCCATTACCGTGGCACGCTTTCGGGCGAGGATTTTTCGGAGTACCTGCGCCGCGTACCGGGCGTGCTCGCCTTTGTAGGTACGCGCAACCCCAAGATTGGCGCCACGTACGCCCAGCATTCCTGCTTTTACAAGATTGACGAGACCGTGCTGGCAAAGGGCTCCATGGTGGCCGCCCAGTATGCTATCGACTTTTTGGCCGAGCCCACGCAAGAGGAGCTCGACGGCCCCGCGATTACCGCGGTCGCCGAAACCAACCCCGATCTGGCCGCCAAGTTGCGCTCTGCCAAGGCGACGACCGCCGAGGCTCGCGACGCCATCCATGATGCCCGAACGGCTCGCCATGCCGCGATCAAGGGCATCCACGACGCACGCGCTGCTGCACGCCGCGAGGAGAAGCACGACGAGTAATCGTCGCACCCATCCATAACAGCCTGGCTAAAGCAGAGCGGGGGCGGACGTATCGAAACGTCCGCCCCCGCTCATTCTTCAAGCGCTATTTCTACCATTTCTACCCCGTCCCCAAATGGCAGACGGCATGGCTACTCGTCCCGAGGCTCCTCGTCGGAGCTTGGCTCGGACGCCGACTCAGGTGCAGGCGCCGGCTCAGGATCAGGCTCGGGCGCAGGCGCAGGCTCGGGCGCAGATGCCGTCTCAGGCTCGGGCGCCGGTTCAGACTCGGGCGCCGGCTCAGACTCGGTCGCGGGAGCGGGTGCAGGCGCCGGCGAAGCATCCGGAGCGCTGTAACCCGAAGGAGCGGACTTCTTCTCGAAAGGCAACACAAAAGTCAGGACGTCGTCCTTATCCTCATCGGCCCACTCGCTTGCATAGCGTGCGGCCCAATAGCCAACGGCACGGTGCTTGAGCATCTTGCCAAAGACCGTAAGAAATACGGTGACGAAAGCGACCAGCACCAAGAACAGCGCGAGCGTGACGCCTCCGCCGGTAACAATTGCCTCAATACCCGTAGGACGATAGTAGTAGCTATACATACCGACAGAGGCAATGGCGCCAAAGACGACCGTCAAGATCCATGTGACAACGTTGGCGACCAGGCCCGTCAAAAACTCGGGAAGGAACGAAACGCAGAACAGCTTGGTCTTGTTGTGCTTAAACGCCGCCCAGACCTTATCGAGCGAAAACGCGCTCTCGACGCGACCGGTCACCGCAAAGTGCATCACGGCGATGTCGGCGAACATCTTAAAGAAGACACCCAGAATCGCCGAGGCAATTAGCGCCAGGACAAGCAGGCCGAGCGAACCGAACAGCGCAGCCTCGAGCGCATAAGAGCCGTAATAAGAATACGAGCCCGCGGCGCCAATTACCACGCCCTCCACCAGCGAAAGCACTACACCGATAACGGGAATGGCAGCGATAACCTCGAGCACGACCGAAATAACGCTCGAAAAGACTCCGAGACCAAACGACGTGGAACGCATGAGTGGACGGTCCATGCCGTCATCGACCTTGAGCGAAAGATCACGGCCCCACTCGATGCCAAAGCCCGAACCGCACACGCTCGCAATGCAAGCTGCCAAAAAGCCGATGGCAGCCGCAATGCCGCCAATAACGGGAATAAACAACACGAGCACCGACACAACGCAAATCAGCGCCGGCAAAAACGCGATTTGACATACACGCTGAAGCACGCCCGGAGTCTTGGTCATATCTTGGAACGCCTGAGCCACACAGCCCTTTGGCGCATTCGCCACGGGCGGTTGCGGAACAAACTGCTGGGGCTGGGGCTGTCCCTCGGGAGCGGGGCCAGCGGCACCGGCATTAGGAGCACCACACACGCCGCAGAACTTGTCGTTATCGCCCATGGGGGCGCCACACTGCGAGCAGAACATAAAATCATCCCTTCGTATCTTGAACGAATCACTTGGATCGCAAACGATGTCTTTAGCATCATTATTGCCCAATGTGGGGTCAAATACTCAAAGATGACCGATTTGCAAGGTACACGGCGCCAGCAGGCAGTTCGTTGAATGCGTCTGTGCTAGTTCGTTCCGCGGAAGCCCTTGCCGACGATCTCGGAGCTGTCGACGATCGTGATAAAGGCACCTGGATCGACTTCGCGCGCATAGCGGCGCAGTTGCACGGCCTCGCGACGGCTCAGCACGCTCATGATTACCGTCACGCACTTGCCCGAGAAGGCACCGTAGCCGCGGCTGATGGTCGCCGTGCGGTTGAGATGCTTGACGATAAACTCCTCGACCTTAAGGGGCTCGGAACAAATGACCGTGCAGACTTTGCGCAGGTGAATGCTCTCAATGGCTTTGTCGACCACAAGCGTCTTGGCAAACAGGCCGAGCACGCAATACAGGCCGACGCGCGGGCCGTACAAGAAGGCCGCGATGGCCACGATGCCGATATCGACCAGCAGCAGGGCGCGGCCAATCTCGAGCGTGGTGCGGCGCTTGAGGATCATGGCAAGAATGTCCGTGCCACCCGTCGAGGCGCCAATATCAAAGACGATGGCGCTGCCGAGCGCCGGCAGAATCACGGCAAAGCACAGGTCGAGCCACATATCGCCCGTCAGAGAGACATCGGTCGGAATGAAGAGCTCAAACAGCGAGACGTAGGCCGAAAGCGCAAACGAGGCGAAGACGCTCCACAGGATTGCCTTGCGCTCCAAAAAGATAAAGCCCAAAACGACGAGAACCGCGTTGATAATCCACATAAAGACGCCGACGGGCAGAGTCGGGAACAGCGTGGACAGAATGACCGACACGCCCGAGGTACCGCCAAAAGCAAAGTGATTAGGGGTTTTAAACGCAACGATGGCAAAGGCCGTAAGAATCAGGCCCAGATTGAGCTCGGCAAAAAAGCGCGGGAAGCCCGGCTCTTGGCTGCGCTTTTGGCCGGCACGCTCGCCGCGCTCGATATCGGTGCGATCAACCACGCGCTCCATCGGCACCACGGGAGGACGATGCATCTCCTCGGCAGCACGCGATGCCGCCTCTGCCGCGGCGGCCTCAATCGCCCATGCCTTGCTTTCTGTTTCGTGCTCGTCAGCCATTACGGCAACCCCTCGTTAACAATTTGGAAACAATGCGCCCATTAGGGTAACGCGGAACGCGACGATTGCAACCCCTAGTTAGACGAGCGGTATGCCTACATCGGGGGGCATACAAATAACGGCCGGCCACGCTTTTGCTTGCGCGGTCGGCCGTTTAACGTTTTCGCAGATAAAACCTGCCAAAACAAACCTGTCCCTTTTTGGAAAGTTATTCGTGCTGGCTGGTGCGGTGCTCGTACTCCTCGGGGGTGATGACGTCCTCGATACGCAGGTTGACGCCCGCCACCTCAAGGCCGGTCATCGCGGCAAGGCGCTCGGTGACACGTGCCTTGACATCGTCGAAGATCGCGGGCGCATAGGCGCCGTACTCGATAATGACGGAAATGTTGACGACCACGCGGTTGTCATCGGTGACCTCGACCGTCACGCCCTTGGTCAGATTCTCGGCACCAAACTGCTCCTGCACAAAGTGCATGAGGTTACCCTTCATGCCCAGAACGTGCGGAACTTCGCGGGTGGCCATGGCAACGATCTTTTCGATCACACCGTTGGAATAGGTCAGCGAGTCCTCGGACTCGTCCGCTTCCTCGTCATCCTCATCCACATCGGACTCGGCCTCGACGAGCGCCTCATCCTCGAGCGTTACGTCCTCGGCCTCGGCGGTGACGGTCTCGTCTGCCTCGAGCTCGGTATCGGCTACATCGACCTTCGTATTAAAAGCCATGGTTCCTCCTTATGCCTGCCGCGGATGCGACAGTCGAATACATATTAGCGGCCGCTAAACAGACGGCCGAAGAAGTTGACGATCCCGTTCTCGCCGTCGCGGATCTGACCAATTACGGCGCCGATCAGCACGAAGAATGCAATGACGAGCGTGTCCCACAGGCCCAACGTGAGCACCAACACGGCGAGGATAAAGCCAGCGACGGCACCGAGCGTGGTGTTGGGATGACGCACAGCATAGCTCCAGATGGCAGCGCCCGTACCCTTGATGAGACCCATAGCCTCGTCAAAATCCGCGGCTGCCGCGTCTTGTAACTCGGTTGCCTCTGCTTTGGAATCAACAGGTTCGCTCGCCGGTGTGGCGCTCTGGTCAATCGTCAGGCGCGGCGTACGAGCGGTCTTATCTTGATTGGTATCACTCACCGGAAACCTCCACGGTCTGGACGGTAGTCTTGGACGGCAAAAAACGGACGCGCGTGGTCGTACCCGGCGTGCCGAGCATGGTGTCGCAAGCTTCCTCGATGCGCTGCTGCATCGCAGTAGCCAGAGATGCCACGTCCTTATCGTCAAGCGCGATAGCCTCGACCTTAAATCGGACGTGCGAATCGTCGGGGCCTTGGACGCGGGCCTCGACATGCTCGACCATCACGCGGTCGTCGCGCTCGGCAGCAGCCCTGGCACACGAAGAAAGCGCCGCGAGCGTGACCTCGATATTGCGCTCCCCCGCCGGATGCACACAGGACGGCTCGCGACGAGCAAACATCAGGCGGAAGAAGCTTACCAGCACGCCGATCGCCACAACTCCGCCGCATGCCGTCACGACAATGCGCGGCATGGGGTCGCGCATCAGCAGCATAAAGCGATACGTATACGGCCCCCAAAACTGGCAGACAAGCGTACCCAGCGCCACGATGGCGGCGGCAAGATACACAATCGCTAGGGCTCGTTTGAGTACGCGCACGTGGCGCTCCCTTCAAATCTCGGCTCTCGAAATGCAAAACGGTTCGCATCATTATAAAAGAGCCGGGTCCGGTGCTCTACGCACGCGGATCCGGCTCATCTATTCCACGAGGCTTGCATGCTCGCTTCATTATGCCCAGATATGCACGGCTTAACCCGTGCGGGCGCTACTCCTCCTCGAGGGCAGCGATGACCTCGTCGGTCATGTCCATGGTGCTGTAAACATCCTGGACGTCGTCGAGCTCCTCAAGACGGTCGATGAGGCGCTGAACCTTCTTGGCGTCGGCGCCGGAGACCTCGGTCGGGGTGGTCGGGACCATGGTGGTCTCGGAACCCTTGACCTGGACGCCCTGCTCCTCGAGCGCCTTGGAGACAGCCATAACCTCGTTGGCAGTAGTCCAGACGATCCACTCCTCGCCGGCGTCCTCGTAGTCCTCGCCACCGGCCTCGGCGATGGCCATCATGAACTCATCCTCGTCACCAGCAGCACCGTTGGCGATCATGGTCTCCTTCTTGGCGTTCTCGTCCAGGATCTCCTTGGCGACGACGATCTGGCCCTTACGCTCAAACTGGAAGGCGACGGAGCCGGAGGTGCCCAGGTTGCCACCAGCGTGGGAGAAGGCGGAACGGACATCAGCGGCGGTACGGTTGCGGTTGTCGGTCAGGCAGTCGACGTAGACGGCGACACCGGCGGGACCGTAGCCCTCGTACACGATGTTCTCGTAGACGGCGGCGTCAGCACCCGAACCAAAAGCCTTGTCGATAGCGGACTTGATCTTGTCCTTAGGCATGGACTGAGCCTTGGCCTTGGCAACAGCAGCAGCGAGGCTGGCGTTGTTCTCGGGCAGCGGGTCGCCGCCGAGACGGGCAGCAACGGTGATGTTGCGGCTCAGCTTGGAGAAGAGGGCGGAACGCTTGGCGTCCTGCGCGCCCTTACGATGCTTGGTTGTGGCCCACTTAGAGTGTCCGGACATACGTGTCTCCTATCGGTTTCGACCTAAAGCCCAGCG
>CABUZF010000072.1 GCA_902495985.1 uncultured Collinsella sp. | reverse complement strand
CGGCCCTGATGCCATCCGAATCGCCCGTGGCGTTAACGTTTCCCGAGCCCTTGATGGTGACATCGCCCCCGGCATCGATGGCATCGTGCTCGGTGCTCGTGGCGTTGACAGTGCCAGCGCCGTCGATGTTGATGCTGCCGACGGAAGTGATGGCGTCACGAGAAGATGACACGTTGAGCGTGCTGGACGCGCCGCCCTGAATATTAAGCTCGGCGTTCTCGTTCGCGCCATCCTTAACCTTGATGCCGCGGCCGTCGCCGTTAGTGACGGTGTTGTTGCCCTCGTAGCTCACGTTGAGCTTGCCCGCTGCCTCGATCGCGCCGCCGTCATAGCCGTTGAGCTTCATATCGTCGGCGCCGTCCCAGGCCCAGGTGCCGGCCTCGTCGCCTGCTGCAGTGTTGTACTGAGTGCCGCCGACGTTGACCCACTCGGCCGCGAACGAGACGCTCGGCATGAGCAGCGAGCTCACCGTAAGCGCGCATACGGCGCCTACAACGATGCGGCGCGTCACGCGGCGCCAGCTTCCGTGTGCGAGCAGCGTGCGACGGCGCACGTCGGGCTCGACAAAATGGGCTCCAGAGGTTTTGTCATTGCGCTTGGGGGTCGTGAACAAGGCGGCCATGGTTACTCCCATCCTCATAGGGCCTATGCGATTACGCCCAGCATATCTGCAGGATGAAGCCGGCGGTAGTGCCGTTTGGAGGGCAAAATGTCCAAAACTTGGGAAGCAATACATCGCGCGTCCGTGCGTTGCCTGGCTTTAAAAAAAGCGCGGAGCCGCTCGATGCGACCCCGCGCTTTGGTGTTCTGCTTTGGCAGCTTTGCCGCTACGCTACGAAGAAGTAGACGAGGAAGGCAAGGGCTGCGATCCACATGAGCGGCTTGATCTTGGAGGCCTCGCCCTTAAAGAGCGCGACGATCACGTAGGCGATAAAGCCCAGGCCGATTCCGGCAGAGATGGAGTAGGTGAAGGGCACGCCGGCGACAATCATGAACGCCGGGAAACCCTGCGACACGTCGGACCAGTCGATCTCGGAGGCCTCGCTCATCATGAGGTAGCCGACGTAGACCAGAGCACCGCAGGTGGCGGCACTGGAAACGATGGTGACGATGGGGGAGAAGAACGCGGCGAGAATGAACAGCACGCCGGTGGTGACGGAGGTGAGGCCCGTGCGGCCACCGTCGGCAGCGCCAGAGGTGGACTCGACGAAGGTGGTGATGGAGGAGACGCCCATAAAGCCACCGGCAGCAGCGGCCACGGAGTCGACGACCAGGATGGGGCGGATGTCCTCGACATTGCCGTCCTCGGTCAAGAACTCGCCCTGCTTGGCGACGGCCATCGCGGTGCCCATGGTGTCGAAGAAGTCGCTCATGAGCAGCGAGAAGGCAACGACGAGCAGCATCGGGTCGGTCAGAACCTTCACGATGGCCATGTTGCCATCAGCGGTGCTGGCAAACGGGGCGCCAAAGGTCGAGAAGTCGAGCGGAGCGATGAGGCCCTCGGGCGCATGGGTGACGCCCAGCGGGATACCGGCGATAACGGCGATGATGATGCCGATGAGCAGCGAGCCCGGCACGTTGCGGGAAGCCAGGGCAACCGTCACGACGATGGAGATGATGCCGACGATAAAGGTGGGGGAGGCGATGTCGCCCAGGCCGACGAGCGTACCGGCGCCAGCGGTGATGATGCCGGCGTCGCACAGGCCGATCATGGCGATGAACAGGCCCAAGCCAACCGAGATGGCGTGGCGCAGGACCACGGGGATGGCGTCCATAATGGCCTCGCGCAGGCCGCACAGGACGAGCAGCAAGATGACGATACCCTCGAGGAAGATAACGCTCATGGCCACGTGCCAGTCGCCGCCGCACATGGTGGTGGCGATGCCCGCGATCATGGCGTTGATGCCCAAACCCGACGCACAGGCGAGCGGGCGGTTTGCGAAGATGCCCATGCAGATGGTCATGATGCCGGCGCCCAAGCAGGTGGCGCAGGCGAGCGCTCCCGCATCGATGCCGGCGCCCGAGAGCACCGCAGGGTTGACGGCGATGATGTAGGCCATCGCCAGGAATGTTGTCAGTCCAGCGCGAAGTTCGGTCCCGATTGTGGACTTGCGCTCACTGACGTGAAAAAGTTCGTCCATGCATACCCTTTCCTTGTTCGGCCCCGAGTTTAGGCCGATTGACACGAACGTTCTCACTATAGCCCCTTTACGACGCTGTTGTTCCTCGCATGTTGATGTTCGGCGCTTTGTAGCAGACGGGCGGTATTTTCCGTATGAAAATGTGTGGGTACCGTATACTTAAGCAGTTACAACGACCCCTATGGAGGAACGTATGATTAAAGAGCTCTGCCACGACGAGGCTATTCTGTCCCAGCGTTGCGAGGTCGCGACCGTCGAGGACGAGTCGGTGGCACAGGACCTGATCGATACCATCAAGTCGCTCGACGATGCCGGCTGCCTTGCCGCCAACCAGATCGGCATCACCAAGAAGGTCTGCGTCTACCTGGACGATGCCGGCGAGCCCCATGTGCTCTACAACCCCCGTCTGGTGTTTGGCCTGGGTGCCAGCAAGATGGAGGAGAGCTGCCTGACGCACGACGAGATCACCAAGTCCACGCGCTACATCAAGTGCAAGGTTGCCTTTGACCAGATCGTCGACGGCAAGATGCGCGAGCGCAAGCAGGACTTCGTCGGCTTCGAGGCACAGATGATCCAGCATATGATCGACCACTGCCTCGGCAAGCTTGTCTAGGGTGACCACAGCACCACACCTCGCCGCTCACTCGTCGCTTGCGTACCATTAGTACGCGGCGCTCCTCGTTCGGGGCGATCTGTGGCACTGTGGCACCCTAGACCGACCTGTTAGGGTGACTTTATTACGTTCATATGTGGTTTTTGGTCCGGGCGTGACATTGTTGTCATGTCCGGGCTTTTGTGTTTAGCGCCTCTTTGTTTGGTGACAATAACCTTAGCAAGAACGTAAAGCTGGGAGGCGCTATGTGTACGAGCATTCGATTTACCGATAATTCCGGCCACATGTATCTAGGCCGCAACCTCGACTGGAGCTTTGACTACGGCCAACAGGTTCGCGTGATGCCGCGCGGGTTTCACATTCCGTATTCGTTTATCGACGACGCAACAGCGGCACACGCGGTGATCGGTATGTGCATCGATTACAAGAACTATCCCATGTTCTTCGACTGCGGCAACGATGCGGGCCTCGCCGTGGCGGGTCTCAATTTCCCGGGTTATGCCGAGTATGCCGAGGATCCTGTCGACGGCAAGACCAATATCGCAGCCTATGAGTTTCCCCTGTGGGTGGCAGCGACGTTCTCGACGGTCGACGAGGTCGAGGCTGCGCTGCGCGATACGGTGATTGTCGCCAAATCTGCAGGAGAGGGGCTGGGCGTGTCGCTGCTCCATTGGATTATCGGCGACAGCCAGCGTAGCATCGTGGTCGAGATGATGGCTGACGGCCTGCATGTATACGACGATCCGGTCGACACCCTTGCCAACCAGCCGACCTTCCCGTGGCACATGGAAAACCTGCGCACCTATATCACGGCCACAAGCGATTTTCCGCAGACGGCGACATGGCGTGGCGCCGAGCTCAAGCCCTATGGTGCGGGTGCCGGCATGCGCGGTATTCCGGGTGACTGCTATTCGCCGAGCCGTTTTGTAAAGGCGGCGTACCTCAATGCCAATTACCCGCAAAAGGAGAGCGAGACCGAAAACGTCGTCCGCATGTTCCGCTCGCTCGAGGGCGTGGTGATGATCGAGGGGGCGTCCAGGATGGGCGATGGCAAGTTCGAGAAGACTATCTACACCGGATGCTTTAGCGCGCGCACGGGCAATTATTACTACGCGATGTATGGGGATCCGTCGATTCGCTACGTGAGCCTGATGGATGCCGAGGGCGCGAGCCCCGATAGGCTCGTGGTTCCCGAGCCGCGTCGTTCGTAGCTCACCGGTCCGTTGCGACATAAAACGGCTCCGCACCTTTTATGAGATGCGGAGCCGTTGTCGTCAATGGCTGGTGGCGTGTTAGAAGTTGGCGTCGTTGAGCTGGGTGCTCTCGAGTCCGTCGAGTTGCTGTTGCTCGGGCGTATCGGCGACGCTCTCGAGCAGCTCGGTGGGATCGACGTTCATACTCTTGCCGGCCTCGTTGCCGTTGACCAAGTCGTCCGAGAAGATATCGACTTCCATTTCCTCGGCCTCTTCGATCTGAACCTCGAGCGGCACCTGGGTGCGCACGAGCTTAACGGCCGGGCGCATGCGGGCAAACAGTGGCACGTACTCGATGATGATGGCCGAGTTCTCGAGACCATACCAACGTGCCGGGCTTCCGCAGGCGCGGCGGACGGCGTACTTGATGGCCATGACGCGATGGTCGTTGCGGTTGATGTCCGTTTCGGGGGCGAGCATCTTGCGCAGCATGCAAAAACGGAAGTCGCCCACGTTGCCGCGCGTCTCGTAGATGGAGTAGGTGTGGTGCTGCGGTGGCAGCTCTCCCGAGGCCATCAGGTCGCCAACGATCTGGCGCAGGTAGGCGTTGATGCGCTGGTTGACCTTAAAACCCAGGTCCAAGCGCACGCGGAACAGGAAGTCTGTGCCAAAGGTCTCAACGGAATACTCGTGCGTATAGGGCTCGTCGGTAACGTGTACGTTGATGAACCAATATGCCTTGGCACGCTTGGGGTGCTTGTCCAAGATGGAGTAGAGCACGTCGCGGTCGAGCGTGAGCGGGTCGGGACTGTTGGTAAGGAACACCAGATTGTCGGCGAGCACGGGGTAGGTCTCGTCGTTGCGCAGGCGGCCGAGCTGGTCAATGTACTTGGAGACGGGCAGCAGGATCGTCTGCGTGCGCTCGATGGCGGTGCCGCGGCGCCACACGTACATAAGGCCAAACAGCAGCGCGGCCAGGAAGATCATGACGTAGCCGCCGTCAAAGAACATGGTGAGGCACGAAGCGAAGAAGCACAGCTCAATGGCACCAAAGAGCAGGGCGAAGACGCAGGCGCCCAGCTTGTGCTTGAGGATGCCGGCGATGTAGCTCGTCAAAAGCGTCGTGGTCATGAGCATGGTCACGGTAATGGCGAGGCCGTAGGCGCTCTCCATGCGCTCGGAGTTCTGGAACAGCAGCACGATGAAAATGCAGCCGACCCACATGATGTTGTTGACGAGCGGAATATAGAGCTGGCCCTTGGTGTCGCTGGGGTAGTGGATGCGCAGGTGCGGCATAAGGTTGAGACGCGTGGCCTCGGATACCAGCGAGAACGAGCCGGTGATGAGCGCCTGCGAGGCGATGATGGCCGCCACGGCCGAAAGCACGATGGCAAAGGGGCGCAGGGGCTCGGGGAGCATCATATAGAACGGGTTGACGATGTCCATCGCGAGCATCTGGGGATTGGAGTTGTTGGCGAGCAGCCAAGCGCCCTGACCCAGATAGTTAAGGATGAGGGCTGCCTTTACGAACGGCCAGGATGCGTAAATGTTAGCCTTGCCCACGTGACCCATGTCCGAATAGAGCGCCTCGGCGCCGGTCGTCGACAGGAAGACGAAGCCGAGCACCATGATGCCCGAGTGGTTGATGGGCGAGAACAGGAACATGATGCCGCGGATGGGGTTGAGTGCGCGTAGGATGGACAGGTTGCCGAGCATGTTGAACAGGCCGGCGCCCGCCAGGAACAGGAACCATAGCGTCATAAGCGGGCCGAACAGCTTGCCGATTGACGAGGTGCCGGCGCGCTGCATGGCAAACAGACCGCAGATAATGATGATGGTAATGATGATGACGTTGGTCTGGCCGTCGCCCAGCAGCGCATGGCCCCATTCGATGGTGCGCAGACCCTCGATGGCCGTGGTAACCGTGACGGCGGGGGTGAGGATGCCGTCGGCAAGCAGTGCCGCACCGCCGATCATAGCGGGCAGAATCAGCCATGGTGCCACCTTGCGTACGAGGCTGAACAGGGCGAAGATGCCGCCTTCGTTGTGGTTATCGGCCTTCATGGCGATTACCACGTACTTGACCGTGGTCACGAGCGTCATGGTCCAGATGACGAGCGAGAGCGCGCCCAAGATCATGTCCTCGCTGACGGTGCCGATGCCGCCGTTGTTGGCGACGATCGATTTCATGGTGTACATGGGGCTCGTGCCGATGTCACCATAGACGACGCCGAGCGTAACGAGCAGCATGCCAGCGGAGAGGGGAATGGCTCCGTGCCCGCCTTGACCACGCTGATCTT
>CABUZF010000071.1 GCA_902495985.1 uncultured Collinsella sp. | reverse complement strand
TCCTCTTCAAGAAAGGCCAGGGTTTCCAGACTCGTCTTGTCGTCCCGATAGTAACCGTCAATGGCAAACCCTTCGGAAGCGCATTCCTGCATATAGGACGTTTCTCGGCTTATAGCAAACAGCCCTGTAGCGCCCAAGAGCACAGCTAGGCAGACCACTGCAAGGGCTATCGAAATGGCACGGCGACCCATGTTAGCCCAGCCGATAGTTGCTTAACGGAGCGTGAAACATACCTGGAACCTCCGATATCAGGGGGAACGTCGCCAGCAGGCTGGCGACAACTATATGTTTCTGACATCAAACCATATGGCCGCCACTCGCGGAGGGGGCATCGGCGAACGGCGTGTTTTCATACTCCATTGGTCAAACCTGAGCGCGGCCCTACAGCTCGTACTTGTACACGCGGTAGATGTACTTTTCGGCTTCCATCTCGCAGGTGGCGATGGCCAGACCGTAGCGGTCGTCTCGTCGTTTGGCAGATAGGTCACACTGTGCTGGCCTGCGTTGAGCGAAAAATCGCCTTGGGCCTGCAGCAACTTGTCTTCAAAGCCCGAGCCGGCCCAAAAATCGGACAAGCCCACGGAAGGCTGTAGCAAGGTCATTTGCGCAACATATGTACAGCAAAAACGGGTGGTAGCCGGTACGGCTACCACCCGTTCGTCTCATATCCGGCTCGAAGTAGGCCGACTACTTCTTAATGCCGCGTCCCAGGCGCTCAGCGACCGACGCCACGGCACTCTCGTCGACCGAGCCGCAGCTCACGCAGCCATCGTGGGCACGCATCTGGCCGGTGACCTCGTCCATCGCGAGCGGCGCGACCTTCTCAAGCTTAAAGCCCTTACCGGCGCGCATGTTCTCCTTGGCCACGCTAATCATGAGCTTAATGCGGTTGAGCTGGTTGACCTCGGACGCACCGGGGTCGTAGTCCACCGCAACGATGTTGCTCTCGGGATGTTGACGGCGCAGCTCCTTAATCACGGCCTTGCCCACCACGTGGTTGGGCAGGCACGCGAAGGGCTGCGTGCAGATGATGTTGGGCGCACCGTGATCGATCAGGTCGAGCATCTCGGCCGTGAGCAGCCACCCCTCGCCCATGTTGTTGCACACCGAAAGCACCGTACGGGCCTTGTCGGCCATGGTGCCGATGCGCTCGGGTGCCTCAAAGCGGCGGGACTTCTCGAGCATCTCCTCCACCGGCGTGCGCATCCAGTCCACGAGCTTGATGAGCGCCTGCATACCAGCGCGCGTAGTGGCAGAGCTTCCCAGCTCGTCCTTCTGCAGCTCGGCGTTGCTCATGGAGTACAGGAAGAAGTCGAGCAGGCCCGGCACCACGGCCTCGCAGCCCTCGCGCTCGATAACGTCGACCACGTGGTTGTTGGCCGTGGGATGGAACTTGACAAGGATCTCGCCGACCACGCCCACGCGCGGCTTGGTGCCCTCGCCCGCAAGCGGCATGGTGTCGAACGCGCGGATGGCCTCGCGGCACAGCTTGGTGTAGTTGTGGCGGTTGAACTTGGGCGCCAACTTGCGGGCGCGCGCCATGTACTCCTCGTAGAGTGCGTTGGCGGCACCGGGCGTGGCCTCGTACGGGCGGCAACGATAGAGCATCTGCATCATGACGTCACCAAAGAGCACTGCGTAGACTGCCTGCTTAAGCAGTGCCGGCGTAATCTTAAAGCCGGGGTTGTCCTCACCGAGCGCCACGGCCGAAAGCGAGATCACCGGGATCTCGGGGTGGCCGCTCTCGCGCAGGGCCTTGCGGATGAGTGCGATGTAGTTGGTGGCACGGCAGCCGCCGCCGGTCTGGCTGATAACCACGGCCGTCTTGGACAGGTCGTACCGACCGCTCTCGATGGCCTCCATAATCTGGCCCGTCACCAGGATCGACGGATAGCAAATGTCATTGTTCACGTAGCGCAGGCCAGCCTCGACGGCATCGTGGTCGGTCGAGGGCAGCAGCTCCAAGTTGTAGCCGGCACCGCGGAACACCTCTTTGACCAGGTCAAAGTGAATCGGCGCCATCTGCGGGCACAGGATGGTGTAGCCCTCCTCGCGCATCTGCTCGGTAAAGGGCACCTTGGGCCACGCGGTCGAAGCACTCTCGCGCTGAGCCTCGAACGTGTACTTACGGCTCGCGAACGCAGGGGCATCCGTGGAAGGCGCCACCGGCGCGGCGTCGCCTTGCTCGTAGGCCTCGCCCGCGGCCGTGGCCTCGGCCAAGCGCTCGGCCTCCTGGTCCTTGAGCGCCGCCATGAGCGAGCGGATGCGGATGCGCGCGGCACCCAGGTTGGATACCTCGTCGATCTTGAGCACGGTGTAGATCTTGCCGCTGGCCTCCAGAATCTCCTGCACCTGGTCGGTGGTCAGGGCGTCCAAGCCGCAGCCGAAGGAGTTGAGCTGAATCAGGTCCAGGTCGTTGCGCATCGTCACAAAACGGGCGACGGCGTACAGACGGCTGTGGTACATCCACTGATCGACGACGCGAATCGGACGCTCGGGCTTTACCAGATGCGCAAGCGAATCCTCGGTAAAGACCGCAAAGCCAAAGCTCGAGATAAGCTCGGGCAGGGCGTGGTTGATCTCGGGGTCGTTATGGTAGGGACGACCGGCGAGTACGATGCCGTGGCCGCCGTGGTCCTCGACCCACTTGAGAGCCTCCTCGCCCATGGTCTGGATGTCCTCGTGGAAACGCGCATCGGCCTCAAAAGCAGCGTTGACGGCGGCATCGACCTCGGAGCGCGTGATCTTGGGACCGCGCACGCGACCGCGACCGGCCTCAGCATCGGCCACACGGTCGACGGCGAGTACCTGGTACAGACGGCGCTTGAGCTCGGTCTTGTCGTGATAGGGCACAAACGGGTACAGGAACTCGATGTTCTGCTCGCGAATCTCGTCGATATTGAGCGCCAGCGCCGTGGGGTAGCTCATGACGATGGGGCAGTTATAGCAGTTGCCGGCCGTCGGATCCTCCTTGCGCTCCCAGCGCACGCACGGCATCCAAATAAAGTCGACATCGCGGTCGATGAGGTTCATCACGTGGCCGTGGCTCATTTTTGCCGGGTAGCACACGCTCTCGGACGGCATGGACTCGATGCCCGCCTGGTAGGTCTTCTTGCTCGACTGGTCGGACAGCTGCACGCTAAAGCCCAGGCGCGTAAAGAACGCGTGCCAGAAGGGGTAGTTCTCGTACATGTTGAGTGCGCGGGGGATGCCGACGGTGCCGCGCGGGGCGTCGTCGGGACTCAGGACCTCGCGGTTAAAGAGCAGCTCGTTTTTCTTTTTGAAAAGGTTGGGGGCCTCGGTCTTCTGCTTTTTATGGCCGGCGCCCTTCTCGCAGCGGTTACCGGTAATGAAGCGCCTGCCGCCGCCAAAGTCGTTGACGGTAAGCTGGCAGTTGTTAGAGCAACGGCCGCAGCGGACATGCTTTTGCGTCACGGTGAGGTGCGCGATGTCCTCGGCCGAAAGGATGGTCGAGGTGCCGTCAGCGCCGGCGCGATCGCGGGCGAGCAGGGCCGCACCGTAAGCGCCCATGCAGCCGGCGATGTCGGGACGCACGGCGTGAACGCCCGTGAGCTGCTCAAACGCGCGCAGTGTGGCATCGGACATAAAGGTGCCGCCCTGGACGATCACCTGGTTGCCGATCTCCTTGGGGTCGCGCAGCTTAATGACCTTGAACAGGGCATTCTTGATGACGGAATAGGACAGGCCGGCCGCGATGTCGCCCACCGTGGCGCCTTCCTTTTGCGCCTGCTTAACGCGCGAGTTCATAAAGACCGTGCAGCGGCTGCCCAGGTCGACGGGAGCCTTAGCATGGATGGCGGCATCGGTGAACGCGCGCACGTCCATGTTCATAGACACGGCGAAGCTCTCGATAAAGCTACCGCAACCCGACGAGCAGGCCTCGTTGAGCATGATGTGCTCGATAACGCCGTCCTTGACGCGCAGGCACTTCATGTCCTGGCCGCCGATGTCCAGGATAAACTCGACGCCGGGCAGGAATGCCTTGGCGCCGCGCAGGTGCGCAACGGTCTCGATCTCGCCGGAGTCGGCCTTGAGGGCCTCGATGAGCAGCGCCTCGCCGTAGCCCGTAGTGGTCACGTGGCCGATGGTGCAACCGGCGGGGATGTGGTTGTAGAAATCGGCCATGATGACCTTGGCCGTGCCCAGGATGTCGCCGTTGTTGTTACCGTACCAGGTGTGCAACAGCTGGCCGTCCTCGCCCACGAGCGCGGCCTTCATGGTGGTGGAGCCGGCGTCGATGCCGATGAACACGCGGCCGGTGTAGCCGTCGAGTTTGCCCTTGGGGACGACTTCCTGGTCGTGGCGGGTCTTGAACTCGGCAAAGTCCTCGTCGGTGGCAAAGAGCGGATCCAGACGCTCGACCTCGGCACCCTGCGTGTCGCCCAGGGCATCGATGGCCTCGATGAGCTGCGGGAACGTGCTGAGCTTGTTGGACTCGTGCGCCATGGCGGCGCCGCTCGCCACAAACAGGTGGGCGTTTTGGGGCACGATACGGTGCTCCTCGTCCAGGTTGAGCGTAAGGTAGAAGCGGTGGCGCAGCTCGGAGAGGTACTGCAGCGGGCCGCCCAGGAAGGCGACGTTGCCGCGGATGGGACGGCCGCATGCCAGGCCCGAGATGGTCTGGGTCACGACAGCCTGAAAGATGGAGGCAGCCACGTCCTCGGGGCGGGCACCTTCGTTGAGCAGCGGCTGGACGTCGGTCTTGGCAAAAACGCCGCAGCGGCTGGCGATGGGATAGATGGTGGTGGCGTTGGCCGCGAGTTCGTTAAGGCCGCTGGCGTCGGTGTGCAGCAGAGTGGCCATCTGGTCGATGAACGCGCCCGTGCCGCCGGCGCAGGTGCCGTTCATGCGCTGCTCGATGCCGTTGTCGAAGTAGATGATCTTGGCGTCCTCTCCGCCCAGCTCGATGGCGACATCGGTGGCCGGGATGAGGGTCTCGACGGCACGCTTGCTGGCGATGACCTCCTGGACAAACTCCAGGTCGAGCCACTGGGACAGCAGCAGGCCGCCCGAGCCGGTAATGGCGCAGGTCATCTGGGCCGTCGGCAGCACGGTCGCAGCGCCCTCGAACAGGTCGCGGGCGCAGGCACGGACGTCGGTGTGGTGGCGCTGGTACTTGGCGTAGACGATCTGGTTGTCGTCGTTGAGCACGGCGAGCTTAACGGTGGTGGAGCCCACGTCGATGCCCAGGTGCAGATTGCCACGAGCGTTCTCGGGGTTGAAGATCGCGCCTTCGGGGGCCTGGGCGGCGGCTACGGGCTCAGCGGCGGTGGCGGGCTCGCTGACGACGGACGTCTCCCCTGCCACGTTCTTGGCATCGGCAACTGCCTCGGCAACTTTCTCGGCAGCCGCGGTCGCGGCCTTCTGCGCGGCGTCCACCACGGCGGGCGCGGCCTCGCGTGCGGCAGCGACCACACGGTCTTTAATGCCCTCGACGAGTTTGCTCATTGTCTCTCCTCTTAGTTGTTGGACTCGACGGTTGCGGTGGTGTCGACCGCGTCCTCGAGCTGCAGGTTCAATAGCTTCATGCCGTATTCCGGCACGTTGATATCGATGGGTTGGCCATACAGGTCGCCGGGGCGCACAAAGGCGATAACCGTCATAATGCGCGCCATGGTCTCGGGCGATTCAGAAAGGTCACGCTCAAACCAACGCTGGATCATGCCGACCTCGGCACTCACGACATAGGTGACGTAGTAGTCAAAGAAGGTGCCCAGCGCCAAGCCCAAAATGCCCGTCTGTGCGCGCGGCACCACGGCCTCGCGTGCGGTATCGATGATCTTTTTAATAAAGGCGGGGTCGCCGCCCGGGCCCAGCAGCGATCCGATTAAATCGCGGTTGGCCGCAAGGTAGCGCAGCAACTCAACCGAACCGGGTGCCGGCTCGAGCTCATCGATGTTGTGATAGAGATCGGGCAGCTGAGCTGCGGTGATGAGCTCAATGCGCTCACGGATCTCGGCCAGCAAGCCGTCCTCGATTTGATTGATAAAGTCGGGGATATCGCGGTAGTGCGAATAGAACGTGCGGCGCGTAAGGCCAGCGCGCTCGGTGAGCGACGCGACGTTAATGCGCGAAAGGTCGCCGCTTTCGGCAAGCTCGCTGGCAAGCGCCTGGCGAAGGGCACGCTGTGAGCGAAGGGACCGGCGGTCGCATTTCTCGAGCTGGGACAAGCGTCCTCCTTGTTACTCAGACTGTGCGCTATTGCACAGTGCGAGTATTATTGCACACCGTGTGCATCAACACGTAAAGGCAATATTT
>CABUZF010000070.1 GCA_902495985.1 uncultured Collinsella sp. | reverse complement strand
GGGCAAATATCTGGTTAAGGTTCAGGCCTCGCATTTTCTGATCGATACCTCCGCCAAAACCTATGGTTCGCTGCTGTCGCCCGACCGCGCTCTCGAATATGGCGATTATCCAGCTACGGCGGGAAAATCGGACTCATTCCTTACGTACGCCACGGTGCGCAACAGCCAGGGTATACCAGAGACGGTCACTGCACGCCTATTCTCTCTTTAAGCTTAGAGGGGTTAAAAAGGCGCCAACAGGGGAATAAACGCGTTGTAATTGTGAGTACCGCCCGCCGAGCTGCCGCGTCATAGCGGCATCCGGCGGGCTCAGGTGCGTTAAAATGGGCTTGTTCTTAGCTAATTGAGACAGGGGGGCCGTGTTATGGCTTCAGATGCAAAAAAGATTCTGCTGGTCGAGGATGAGAAGGCAATCCGTGACGCCGTCGCTGCCTATCTCGAGCGCGAAGGCTACTGGGTTGTGGGCGTCGGCGACGGCCAGTCCGCGATCGAGGAGTTCGAGAAGCATCAGTTCGACCTGGTCGTGCTCGACCTTATGCTCCCCAAGATTCCCGGCGAGCGCGTTTGCCGCACCATTCGCGATACCTCGGATGTCCCCATCATCATGCTGACGGCTAAGGGCGAGATCGAGGACCGTATTATCGGTCTTGAGCTCGGCGCCGACGACTATCTGATTAAGCCGTTCTCGCCGCGCGAGCTCGTCGCCCGCGTTCGCGCTCTGTTCCGCCGCGCCCATCAGGCCGACGAGCCCGCCGTCGAGGTACTCGACTTCGGCGATCTGGTCATCGATATCTCGGGCCACAAGATCTTGGTCGAGGGCAAGGAAGTCGATCTGACGGCTTCCGAGTTTAAGCTGCTCACCACGCTTGCCCGCCATCCCGGCCGTGTGTATAACCGCATGGAGCTGGTCGAGAAAGTGCTCGGGTATGACTTTGAGGGCTATGAGCGCACCATCGATAGCCACGTGAAGAATCTTCGCGCCAAGCTGGGCGATGATCCCAAGAAGCCCAAGTGGCTCTACACCGTCCATGGTGTCGGCTATCGCTTCGAGGCTCCGGCTAAGACCGATAAGTCGGACGAGAAATAGGGAAATCACATATGACACCTGCGCGCTTTGAAATCGGACAAAAGCACAAGCAGGAGAGCGAGGCGGGTTCCAAGGCTAGTTGGAACACGCCTCGTTCCGATTCACGGCCAACGATGAGCTATCCCTCGCGCATGGCACTTGCTTTTGCTCTGACATCGCTCATGACGGTATTGGTGCTGGTGGGCGTTGTCTCTGTTGTGTGGGGCACGGTCTTTTCGGATTACACGCGCTCCAATATCGTCGAAATCGCAAATTCCGCTGCCGAGAAGTTGGCAACCTCATATGAGGAAAACGGCTCTTGGACCGCGGGGGAACTGCGCACGGTTGCAACGTCGAGTTTGGTTTCCGACGATCTGGGTATGCAGGTCGTCAATAAAAAGGGCGTGATCGTTTATGACGATTCCTGGCCCTCGGCAAGCGCGACCGCCGATGTACGCGAGAGCGAATCGCCGTCGAGCAGCTCGAGCGGTAAAAAGGCCTCGCATAGCCCGGTCTCGTCAGCGCCCACCGACTCCGATAGCGTTGCCAACGTCGAAATCGTTACGTCCTCTGGCGAACATGTCGGACAGGTAAAGCTATGGGCCATCGGCTCCGACGCCCTGCTCACCAAGGCAGATTCTGCGTTTAGGGAGAAGACCTTTAACGCCATGGCCCTTGCCGCGGTTGTTGCGGTCTGCATCTCGGTTGTTATCGGATCGTTCGTGTCGCGCATGCTCACCAAGCCGATTCATCGTATTACCAGCACCGCCAAGCAGATTCGCGACGGCGATTTGTCCGCTCGTACGGGCTTGCGCGGCGATGACGAAATCGATCAGCTGGGAGAGACCTTCGATGAGATGGCCACTTCGCTCGAGAAGGATATGAAACACGAGAAGCGCCTGACCTCAGACGTTGCACACGAGCTGCGCACGCCGCTCATGGCCATGCTTGCAACGGTCGAGGCCATGCAGGATGGCGTGTATCCCACCGACGATGAGCATTTGGAGACCGTTGCTTCCGAGACGCGTCGCTTGGCTCGTCTGGTGCAGCAGATGCTCGACCTGTCGCGCATGGAAAACAGCGCGGCTCCGCTCAACCTTGAGCCGGTGGACATGGTTCCTTTCGTGCGTTCCATCGTCAATGCCCAGGAGCGCCTGTTTGTCGACCGCGATCTGCGCCTGCGTTTTGCGGACGAGACCCAGGGTCACGACGATGTCGTCGAGGCCGATCCCGACATGATCACGCAATGTGTTATCAACCTCATGAGCAACGCCATGCGCTACACCCCCGAGGGCGGTTGGGTCGTGGTGTCGGTGCTCAGTGACCGCAAGCACGTCAGCATTGCCGTTTCTGATACCGGCATCGGTATTGCCAAGGACGATCTGTCGCGCATCTTCGGGCGGTTTTGGCGCGCCGATGCCAGCCGCGCCCGCGAAGCTGGCGGCCTGGGCGTTGGCCTCGCCGTGACCAAGCAGATCGTCGAGCGTCACCATGGCTACATATCCGTGGAGTCGGAGCTTGGAAAGGGTACGACTTTTACAATTCATCTGCCCCGCGAGCACACGGCAGACGCGGCATCTACTACAATGGAGCACTAGCTTTTCGCTATTCGGTGAAGGAGGGGCTGCGTCTCTGCCGCTCCGAGTTTGCGAAAACATGCGGGAAAGAACCCGCATTTCTGTCGTATTTAGGTAAGGAGTGACTCACGTGACAACGATGGAGCGTCGTCCGGATTCTCGTGGCAAGGTTCGTGATATTTACGATGCCGGTGAAAACCTGCTGATGGTCGCCACCGACCGCATTTCTGCGTTCGACTTCATTCTTCCCGACGAGATTCCGTTTAAGGGAGAGGTACTCAATCGCATCTCGGCATTCTGGTTCGATAAGTTTGCCGACATCGTCCCCAACCATCTCGTTTCCATCGACCCGGCGGATTTCCCCGAGGAGTTTGCTGAGTATCGTGACTACCTCGCTGGCCGTGCCATGCTGGTTAAGAAGGCCCAGACGATTCCTATCGAGTGCATCGTCCGCGGCTATCTGACCGGTTCGGGCAAGAAGACCTACGACGAGAACGGCACCGTCTGCGGCATCCAGCTGCCTGAGGGCCTGACCGAGGCTTCCAAGCTTCCTGAGCCGCTGTTCACGCCGTCCACGAAGGCCGAGATCGGTGACCACGACGAGAACATCTCGTTCGAGCGTTGCTGCGAGATCGTGGGCGAGGACATCGCCACGCAGATTCGCGACCTTTCCCTCAAGATCTACAAGGCTGCCGCCGAGTACGCCGCGACCCGTGGCATCATCATTGCCGACACCAAGTTCGAGTTTGGTGTTATTGATGGCAAGGTCACGCTGATCGACGAGTGCCTCACGCCCGACTCCAGCCGTTTCTGGCCTGCTGCCAGCTACGAGGAGGGCAAGATCCAGCCTAGCTACGACAAGCAATTCGTCCGCAATTGGCTCAAGGCCAACTGGGATATGACGGGGGAGACCCCGCATCTGCCCGCCGAGGTCATCGATGGCACGTCCGAGCGCTATCGCGAGGCCTTCCAGATCATCACGGGCTCCCAGTTCACAAGCATGAAGGAGAACGCATAAGTGAGTACCCGTAGCGCCACGAACAAGCGCACGCAATCCCACGAAGTTACCGGGGTTGCGCGCAAGTCTGCCGCATCTGCTAAGCCCGCCCGCCAAGCAGCGAGCTCCGTTCGCGTCGTGCCGGCTTCGTCTAAGGCACGCCGCAAAGAGCTCGAGAAGGGCGAGAACCTCGAGGGCCTCTCTAAAGAGGAGAAGCGCGCCCGCAAGGCTAAGCAGCGCGCCAAGGAGGACCGCATCTATACGGTGTCGAATATCCTCCTCAAGCAGGACGAGGACTACACCAAGCGCCGTCGCATCTGGTGGATTGTGCTCGCCATTGGCATGGTGCTCGTCGTGGCAATTTGGGCCTCGCTGTACTTCGCTCCCGCTGGCATGGTGTCCAGCCCTGTCCAGATGGTCGGCATTGTTTTGTCCTACGTCATCATTTTGGGCGACTTTATCTATGACTTCGCTCGTATTCGTCCCTTGCGCAACATGTACCGCGCGCAGGCCGAGGGCATGTCCGAGAACAAGCTCAACGCTCTTATTGAGCGCGCGGCTGCCGAGGAGGACAAGAAGGACTCCAAGAAGAAGTAGCGTTTGCATACATACTTATCGCTAAGATATAAGGCGCGTCGTTTTTGCGGCGCGCCTTTTTACTGTTCTATAGATAGATGGAGTGGCACATGATTCGAGCTGCCCTGACGGTCGAAGAGGCTCTGGAGGGCATGAAGGCCCTGGAGCCCAAGATTAAAAACTACGCGCGTCTGGTCGTCCGCAAGGGCGTAAACGTCAAGCCCGGCCAGGAGGTCGTCGTTCAGTCTCCGGTCGAGTGCGCGCCGTTTGCGCGCGTGGTGGTCGCGGAGGCCTATGCTGCCGGCGCCGGCCACGTGACGGTCATTTGGGCCGATGATGCCGTGACGAGGCTCACGTACGAGCATGTCGAGAAAAGCTATTTTGAGCAGACGCCCGAGTGGAAGCGCATGCAGCTGGATTCCTTGGCCCAGGATGGTGCCTGCTTTGTCTTTATCGAGGGTGCGGATCCTGCGGCCCTCAAGGGCATCGATCCAGCCAAGCCGGCCGCGGCATCAAAGGCGAGGAATACGCAGTGCAAAGTTTTCCGCCGTGGACTGGATTACAACATCAATCCGTGGTGCATCGCCGGCGCTCCGGTCGTGGCTTGGGCGCACGAGGTGTTCCCGGGAGACGCCGATGAGGTTGCAATCTATAAGCTGTGGAATGCGATTCTGCACACCGCGCGCGCCGATGGCCAGGACCCAGAGAGCGACTGGGAACTCCATGACGCCGCATTCGAAAAGAACCTGCGTTTCCTGAACGACAATCGTTTCGACTACCTGCATTACAACGCGGCAAATGGAACCGATCTGACGATTGGCATGACGAAAGGTCACGAGTGGGCCGGCGGCAAGGGCAAGACGCCCGATGGGCACCCCTTCTTCCCCAACATTCCCACCGAGGAAGTCTTCACTTCGCCCGATCGCATGCGCGCCGACGGTATCGTGTACTCGGCCATGCCGCTCATCCATCACGGCAATAAGGTCGAAGATTTTTGGATTAAGTTCGAGGGCGGCCGCGTGGTGGACTACGACGCCCGCGTGGGCAAGGCAACGCTCGCAAGTATCATCGATACTGACGAGGGCGCTGCTCACCTGGGAGAGGTCGCGCTCATTTCCAAGAACACGCCGATCCGCGAAAGTGGTGTTCTGTTCTACGATACGCTCTATGACGAGAACGCTAGCTGCCATCTCGCGCTAGGTGTCGGTTTCCCCGAATGCATCGAGGGTGGGTATGACATGTCCAAGGAGGAGCTCCTGGAGCATGGCGTTAACGTCTCGAGCACGCACGTCGATTTTATGATCGGCACGGACGACATCGATATTACGGGCATTACGCCTGATGGACGTGAAGTTGTGATTTTCCAGAACGGCCAATGGAGTTGGGAATAGTCCCAGACCGTGGTACAATGCCACCCGCGGGCCGTTAGCTCAGCTGGCAGAGCAGGGGACTTTTAATCCCAAGGTCCAGGGTTCGAACCCCTGACGGCCCACCATAGAAAAGAAAGCGATCGACTCCGGTTGGTCGCTTTTTTGTTGCCGCGGCACGGGTTCGAACCCGAAAGGGCGCGGAGCTGAGGAAACGCGTGAGCGTTTGCCAGCGCAGCGCGCAAGGCGCGAAAGCGCCGCAGCGGCCGCCTGCGAAGCAGGCTGAACCCCTGACGGCCCACCCAAAGATTGTTGAGACGGTCAACTTCGGTTGGCCGTCTTTTTTGTTGCCGGTGCACGGGTTCGAACCCGTATCTATCTATATATAAGAACGCTTGGCGAATAAAACCCGCCTTTTACCGACGGGAAACAAATAGCTGATGCTTTTGGAGTAAAGTGGCGCTCCAGAGATGACCGATGCCTTAACACCTATAAACCAGCTGGTCATCGCCAATATCAGAAGCCAATGCTTCAGTTTTAACCTCAGTGATGCGACTGAGGGATCTATTCATTTGTGAACAAAATATGGAGTACCGGATTCCCGCCCCCGGGGCCCCTCCGGTCTGGCAATATATCTCCTTGCCGCGCGGCCCGGTCGGACCGGATCAGCCGCGGGGCGTGCACCTTGAGAACCGGATACTGCGAGGATGGACACTCACTTCAGTGTCGCATCCGGGCAGACATCGAACCATTTGTAATGGTCTAACCTGGATTTGTTTTTC
>CABUZF010000069.1 GCA_902495985.1 uncultured Collinsella sp. | reverse complement strand
TCTGGGAGCAGGACGCCCCCGTTACCATGGCGTTCATCGATATCGACAATCTCAAGCACTGCAACGATGTCTTTGGCCATGACGAGGGCAACCGCTATATCTTGCAGGTAAGCCTTTATCTCAAGCTGTTTATGAAGGTAGACGAGGCGGCATTTCGTCTGGGAGGCGACGAGTTTGCCATCCTATCTACGATTGCGACCGAGGACGACCTCGCCGAACGTCTGGAACACTGCCGAACGATCCTGCTCAAAAACAACGATTCCGAGATGCCCCACTCGTTTAGCTACGGAGTGGCACACGCCGACCCCGCCCTGGGCGAAGCCTCCAATCGCATGACACTCGATGCCGACCATCGCATGTACGACTACAAGCTACGTCATGCCATGCATCTTGATCGACGTAATATCGCGCAAGTCCACACCGACGACTTCGAAATAAGCGATCGCATTTTTGACGCCTTTTCGATGCTCAACGAGGGCCGTTATTTCTTTATCGAGAACTTGGACAAGGACCGCACCCTTTGGTCGCAAGGTGCCTTGCGCGATCTCGGTCTTCCTTCGGAGCACATAGACAGCTGCCGCGATTTCTGGAAGACGCGTGTCCATCCCGATGACCTCGAGGCCTACGCCAACGACATCAACCAGATCTTTAACGGCTCCAAACACCGCCGCGTCATGCAGTACCGCATGCGCAATGCCGCGGGTGACTACGTTCTCTGCCGTGCTCGCGGGTTTCGCATCGACGGCGACGGAAATGCCCCCTCGCTCTATGTCGGCGAACTTGTCAACCACTCACTTGCCGAGACCGTCGACGCCGCCACGGGCCTCGGAACGCAGCGTATGCTGATCAACGCTATCGATGCCTGCCGCCGCGATCGTTGCGAGACAGGGCTTATAGCGGTGCGCGTTCGTGGCACGACAATGCTCAACGAGCTCTACGGGGCCGAGGCTGTCGACAACATGCTTGCCGAATACGCAGGCCGCATGCTGTCGATCACCCGCGGCAGGAGCCGGGTCTACCGTTCACGAAGCGTCCAGTTCGTCGTGCTCAGCAACGACCTGGACCACGAGGCATTCGAGCAACTGACCCGCCACCTTAAAGAGGCCGTTTTCGCTCCTGTTCAAATCGCAGGCGACGCCATTACTCCCGTCTGTCTTGTCGTCCCAGCCTTTTACGAGCACTTAACCCATCAAGCGACCGCCGTTTTAGGCGAACTCGACCGTCGCCTTCGCACGGCCGGCGGGCTTGTTCCCAACGACAGCCTCCCCATACCCGAGGCGGAGCGCAAAAGCGCCATCGCCGAACGTATTGACTCGCTCACGGGACTCTATCGACCCAGCGAGTTTATGCGGCGCGCCAACGCATTTCTCGAGGCAAGGCGCGACGGCACCTGGTGCATCGCCACGGTCGACATGGGCCACATGCGCCTGTTTAATGAATGGCACGGCCAGGCCGAGGGCGACCGCGTACTCGCCGATGTGGGCACGGTCCTCAAGGACATCGAGAATGCCGATATGGGCGTCGCAGGGTACTGGGGCCAAGATGACTTTTGCGCACTCATCCCCTTTAAGCACATCACCGTCCATCAAATCTACAACCGCGTTCGCGAGGCCGTAGCCAGGCATGATGACGGCGTAGGTTTTTGGCCGTCCATGGGCATTTACCCCATCGACTCCAATGAGGAGATCACCATCGATGCGCAGGCAAAGGCCATGTTTACCAATCGACGCGCCAAAAACGACTTCAAGGAGCGCATTGCCATTTTCCGCCCCGAAGAATATGAACACGAGATTGCGTTCCACCGCACGCTGACCGAGTTCCAGTACGCGCTCTCAAACGGCCGCATCACGTACTACCTGCAGCCCCAGGTCGATATGGAAACCGGCGAGATCATTGGCGCCGAGGCACTCACCCGCTGGATTGACAAGGACGGCTCTCTCATTTCGCCCGCAACGTTTATCCCCGCACTCGAGGAAAGCGGCTTTGTGGTGACGCTCGACAAGTACATTTGGCAGGGTGTCGCCTCGTGGCTGCGCGAGCGTCTCGATCGCGGCCTTCGTGTGGTTCCGGTCTCGCTTAATGTGTCGCGCGTGGATATCCTTGCCTGCGACGTTGCCGAGCATATGGGGGCGCTTGCCGCCCAATACAACCTACCGCCCGAGCTCATGCGTATCGAGATCACCGAGACGGCTTATACGGGAGAGTCCGAAGCCGTGGACAAACTGACAGCCGACTTGCACACCCGCGGCTTCTCGACCTATATGGACGATTTTGGCACCGGTCAGTCCACGCTCGCGATGCTCAAGAACGTCAACGTCGACGTCATCAAGCTCGACCGCACCTTTGTGCCCACCGACCGCGATCAAGGCCGCAGCGCGCAGATCGTGTCATCGATGCTCGAGATGGCGCAGTCGCTCCATCTGCCCATTGTAATCGAAGGCGTCGAGACAGATGAGCAGGCGAACATGCTACGCCACATGGGTGCCCGCTACGCTCAGGGCTTCCTCTACTACCGCCCCATGCCGGCGAAGGATTTTGAGGCATTGCTCGATGGCGGCAATAACAACTGATACGCTCGCACGCAAAACGCCACCGCCGAAGGGGACATTTGTCTCCATTAGCTAACTTATATCCCCAGTTCAAACCGAATTGGGGATATGATACAAACCGTTGTTCCGCCCAAGGAGGTTATCCATCATGAACGAGTCATATCGCCTGGGTGAGCAATCGATTATTGCCTATCTTCAGCGACTTGCGAATGGCATCTCGACCGCCGAACTCGATGTTGCCGCGCTGCCTGCTGAGCTGCGCGCCGTTGGCGAGCAACTGCAAAAGACGCATGCCATCCTACAACAAGAGCGCCGGCTGCTTGAGAGCAACGCCTATATCGACCCGCTCACCAACTTGGGCAACCGCGGCGGACTCGACCGTCACGTCGAGCAACTCTGGCACAAAGGTGACCCCTTCACCTGCGCCTATATTGACATCGACCATCTCAAACATTGCAATGATAGGTTTGGCCACGCCGAAGGCAATCGCTATATTCTGAGCATCTGCCGCACGCTCTCCGAAACCATGGAGCACGATGAGATGCTGTTCCGCATCGGTGGAGACGAGTTTGTGCTCATCTCGCTCTCCGCAAACGAGACCGAACTCGAGCAGCGCTTGGAGCGGGTACGTGCCGGGCTGATCGAGGCGAGCTCAGGTGGCAAGGCGCCCATGATCGCCAGCTTTAGCTTTGGCTGCTCGCGCGTCGATCCACTTGCCGGCGACACGCGTCGCCAGATGACAATGGATGCCGATCGTAAGATGTATCGCTATAAGCTTATGCATCGTGCGCAGCAACCGAAAGACAATGACGCGCCGCAACGCCCAATCGTCGATCAGCTTCCCTGCAACGACCGGGTGTTCCAAGCGATCTCCATGAGCTCCGAGACGCGCTATCCGTTCATCCTTAACCTCGATACGGGAGAATCGCAATGGTCGGTTAACGCCGTGCGCGATTTTGACCTGCCCTCCCAGCACCCTTTTAACTCACTCGACATGTGGCTCGCCCGCGTTCATCCCGAGGACCGCGACAACGTACGCGCCGAGCTCGACATGGTGATAAACGGCACGTGGCACTTCCACTATATGCAGTATCGCGTAATGGATGCCACCGGAAAATACGTGCTTTGCGACTGCACGGGCTACCGCTTGGACGGCACCGATACCGAGCCCAGCATGTATGTGGGCATTATCATCAACCGAAGCCTAGCGGATACGACCGACTCGGTAACGGGTCTGGGCGATATTCACGCTCTGGTCAACGCCATTGGAGAGATGCGCCGCGTGGCGCGCGAGGCAGGCTTTATTGCCATTAAGGTTGACGATATCGCCGAGGTCAATGCCCGCTTTGGATTTGATGCGGGCGACCGTGTTTTGGCAGAAAGCGCCGCCTGCCTTATGGAATGCTCGCGCGGCAAGGGTCGTCTGTTCCGCTCGACGGGACCAATGTTCGTGGCGCTTTTCGACGACTTTGATCCCGAAGAGACCGACTCGATCGCAGACGAAATCGAGCGGTTCCTGGGTTCCCCCGTGCTCATCGGCTCGCTTGAATATCAGCCACCCATTCGTGTAGCGACGCTTCATCTGGACGCTGTCGATCGACAACCCGTTTCCATTTTGAACGAGCTCAAAGCGTTGCTCGGGAAAGCCGTGCAGGTGCCAGGTACCAAACTGGATTAGCACCGCGCCCGCGCCGCCTCCCCCATCGTGCGATAATCCTCTGCAGAAGTCACCAAAAGCAGAGGGAGTTTGTGATGAAGGTTCTTTTGGTCAATGGCAGCCCCAAGGCAAACGGCAACACCGCCCGTGCACTCGCCGAGGTCGCCGAGCAGCTCAATGCAGAAGGCATTGATACCGAGGTGTTTCAGCTGGGCGCCAAGCCCATTCGCGATTGCATCGGTTGCGGCCAGTGCGGCAAGCTTGGCGGTCGCTGCACCTTTGACGACGACGTGGTGAACGAGCTGATCACTGCCGCCGAGCAGGCAGATGGCTTTGTCTTTGGCTCGCCCGTCTACTATGCGCACCCCAGCGGCCGCATCCTTTCGGCCCTCGATCGCGCCTTCTATGCCGGAGGCAAAGCCTTTGCACACAAGCCGGGCGCTGCCGTCGCCGTCGCCCGTCGCGGCGGTACGTCGACCACCTTCGATGTGCTCAATAAGTACTTCACCATCAACCAGATGCCCGTGGTTGCCTCCACGTACTGGAACAACGTGTTTGGTCGCGTGCCCGGCGACGCCAATGGGGACGCCGAGGGCCTTGCCACCATGCGCAACATCGCCAAAAACATGGCCTGGCTCCTTCGCTGTATCGAGGCAGGACAGGCCGCCGGCATCAACGCACCCGAGGCAGATCGAGCAACGACCAACTTCATCAGGTAGAACGGCGGAACAAATACATGAACGTGCAGATTTTTGGCACCAAAAAGTCCTTCGATACCAAGAAGGCCCAGCGCTATTTTAAGGAGCGCCGCATTAAGGTGCAGTTTATTGACCTTAAGGAAAAGGAGATGAGCAAGGGCGAGCTCACGAGCGTGATGCAGGCGGTCGGCGGCATCGACAAGCTGCTCAACCCCAAAGCCAAGGACGAGGAGACGCTCGCGCTCATTCAGCACCTCACCCCCAGTCAGCGCTTCGATAAACTGCTCGAGAACCAGCAGGTTCTGGCCGAGCCCATCGTGCGCAACGGCAAAAAGGCCACCGTCGGTTATTGCCCCGATGTATGGGGAGCCTGGGAGTAGCTTGTGTTATTTGCCGGCGCGTGGGTATAAGAGCAGGCGTTTGGCATATGATTCAGCTGTAAGCCATGTCTAACAAAGGAGGGCACATGCCCAACAAACCCGTGAAGATCATCATGCTTACCGGCTACCTCGGTGCCGGCAAGACCACGCTGCTCAACCACATCCTCGCTAACGACGGCGGCATCCGCGCCGCCGTGATCGTCAACGATATCGGCGAGATCAACGTCGACGCCAGCCTTATCGCCGACGGCGGCCTTTCCGAGACCGATGACCTCATCCCGCTCACCAACGGCTGCATCTGCTGTACGCTTTCGGATGACCTGGCCAACCAGCTGCAGGGCATCGCCGATTCGGGCAACTTCGATTACATCATCATCGAGGCATCGGGTATCTGCGAGCCTATCCCCATCGCCTACACCATCTCAAGCTTCTGTGACGAGGCCAAGGTGGGCGGCGAGCCCAAGCTCGCGCTCGACAACATCGTGGCCGTGGTCGACTGCGCCCGCATGTACGACGAGTTCAACGGCGGTCGCGACCTGCTGGCTGAGGATATTGACGAGGACGACATCGAGAGCCTGCTCATCCAGCAGATCGAGTTCTGCTCCACGCTGATCCTCAACAAGACCGATACCGTGAGCCCTGAGCAGATCGCCGAGCTTAAGGCCATCGTGCGCAGCCTGCAGAAAGACGCCGTGATCGTCGAGGCCCAAAACGGCGAGGTCCCCATGGAGGAGCTGCTCGACACCGACCGCTTCGACTTTATGCGCGCCTACAACTCCGCCGCCTGGATCGAGGCCATGGAGCATCCCGAGGAGCACGACGACCCCGAGGTGCTCGAGTACGACATCGAGACCTTCATCTACAAGCGTCGCAAGCCCTTCGACCTCGACAAACTCAACGAATATGCGGAAGGATGGCCTACGAGCATCATCCGCGCGAAGGGAATCATGTGGGTGACCGAGCATCCCAACACCGCATACGTGTTCGAGCAGGCGGGCCGCCAGATGACGATGGATGAAAGCAGCATGTTCGTCGACGCCGCCACCGAAGAAGAGCGCAAGCAGGCTATCACCGAGTACCCCGAAAT
>CABUZF010000068.1 GCA_902495985.1 uncultured Collinsella sp. | reverse complement strand
GCCTCGTCGTCGCCGCCGGCCTTCTCGGCCATCTGGGCAGCAAAGCGCTCAGCCTGGTCGACCGGGTCGTTGAGCTCGGAGAACGCGTTGGCGTACTCGTGACCGGCAATAACCAGCTCAAAGCGGTGCGTCAGGCGCGGGTCGTCCTCAAAGCGCTTGGCAAGCGGGCTGACCTCGATGGGGTAATCGCACACGAAGGTCGGGTTGACGATGGTGTCCTCGCCCAGCTCATCGTAAATCTCGGCGATAATCTTGCCGGCGGTCCACTCGGGCTTAATCTCCAGGCCCTTCTCGCGCGCGGCGGCAGCAAGCTCCTCGACCGGCGTGTCGATGGTGACCTGCTTGCCGAGCACGTCGGAAACGATGTCGGTCATGGGACGGCTGGCCCACTCACCAGAAAGGTCGATGGTCTGGCCCTGGTACTCGATGACCTCGGGATTGCCGATGGCCTTGTTGGCAGCCTTGATGACACCCTGGGCGAGCGCCTTCATGCCCTCGAGGTCGGAGAAGGCACGGTAGGCCTCCATCGTGGTGAACTCGGGGTTGTGGGTAAGGTCCATGCCCTCGTTACGGAAGATGCGGCCGATCTCGAACACGCGCTCAAAACCACCGACAATGCAGCGCTTGAGGTGCAGCTCGGTGGCAATACGCAGGTAGCACTCCTGATCGAGCGCGTTAAAGTGGGTAATGAACGGCTTGGCAGTAGCGCCGCCCTGGATGGTCTGCAGGATGGGGGTCTCGACCTCCATGTAGCCGTCGGACTCCATAAAGCGACGGAAAGTGGAGAGAATCTGCGAACGCTTACGGAAGGTCTCGCGAACGTCGTCGTTGGCGATCAGGTCGACATAGCGCTGGCGATAGCGGGTCTCCTTGTCGGAAAGACCGTGGAACTTCTCGGGCAGCGGACGAACGGCCTTGGCAAGCAGGGTCGCGCTCTTAGGGGCAACGGAAAGCTGGCCGCGCTGGGTGCGCACGACCACGCCGGTCACGCCCAGGATGTCGCCCAGGTCGAGGGCCTTGAGCGTATTCCAGGCAGCCTCGTCCATGTCGTTGATGCGGCAGAACAGCTGAATCTCGGCAGTCGCATCGCGCACGACGATGAACATGATCTTGCCCTGACCGCGCTTGGCGACCACGCGGCCGGCGATCTTCACGACGTCCTCGGTGTCCTCGCCATCGGCAAGCTCGGCGTACTTAGCCTCGATATCGGCGACGTAGTCCTCAAGCTCAGAGTGCTCGGGATAGGGGTTCTGGCCCGCCTCGAACAGGGCGGCGCGCTTGGCCAGGCGAGTGGCGCGCTCGTCGTTGAGCGTCGATGCCTGATCGGCGGCGTTCTGGTTCTCTGCCATAAGTTAGCTCCTCAAACTAAAACGCTCCCCAGGATTCGGTCCCAGGGAGCGAAAACATACCTTTACGCGGGACCGTGGTCTAGCGTGCAATCTTGGCGATGGTGTAGACGCGAGTCTTGCCGGAAGGCGTAACGACCTCGACGGAATCGCCCTCGCCGTGACCGATGATGGCGTGACCGACCGGAGACTCGTTGGAGATCTTGTGCTCGAGCGAGTTGGTCTCGGTGGTACCGACAAGCGTGACCTCGATAAGCTCACCGTTGGGATCGACCAGGGTAACGGTCGAGCCAATGGAGACGGTCAGGTCGCCCGTGCTGGCAGCGATCTGAGCGTTGGCGAGGATGGCCTGGATCTCGGCAATACGAGCGGCGTTCTGGGCCTGCTTGTCCTTAGCGGCGTCGTACTCGGAGTTCTCCGAAAGGTCGCCGAACGCGCGGGCTTCCTTGATGTCCTCGACGATCTCCTTGGCGTAATCGCCCTCACGCCAAGCGAGCTCCTCGACGAGCTTCTGGCGGCCCTCAGCGGTCAGTACGATCTGGCTTGCGTCCATACGGATATCTCCCCAACTCTGATCAAACAATCAACTGTCAACAAAACGAAAAAGACCGGCTAGCCTGCGGGCAAGCCGGTCAGGTGCTCACCCCAAAGGGATGGGACTACTCTGCGTCCGCGTCGCTGTCCTCTGCCTGCTTCTTCTTGGCAGCAGCGAGCTTGGCCTCGAGCTCAGCGATCTCCTTGTCCTCCTCGGACTGCTCGACCACGACCTCCTCGGCCTGCTTGGTCTCGGCCTTATCGTCGCCCTCCATACCCTCGCGGATATTCTTGACGGTAGAGCCGAGGGACTTGCCGAGCTTCGGCAGGTTCTTGGGCCCGAAGATAATCAGGACAACGACGAGAATAATGATGAGCTCAGGAGCCCTCAGTCCAAACATGTAGACCTCCACAATACAGCGAGACAAGCTCGAATGAGTATACCGCGGGTATCGCGGTATCACAACAATAGCTAAAAAAAGGGACCGCAAGAAGCGGTCCCTCCTCATGCTCTGGTCGGGTTGACTGGATTTGAACCAGCGACCCCTGCGTCCCGAACGCAGTGCTCTACCAAACTGAGCCACAACCCGTTAGCTCGACTATAGTAACAAAGATTTCCGTCGTGTGCTAGAGAAATTTTTACTTCTTTGGCACTTCGACGCGAACCGTGTTGGGAATGAGCTCCGTCGCGCAGGACCACCAGCCGTTTTGCTGGGCAGCTCCCGCAAGATGGGCTGCTGCAGCGACGGTATCGCAAATGGCAAACGAGCAGGCACCCGAACCACACACGTCCACGGCAACGGTTCCCTCCTGTGCGCGCAGCCAGTCGAGAACTGCCTGGATCCGCGGCTCCATCTGCGCGGATATGACGCCCAGATTGTTATGAACGAGCGCATATGCCGCCTCGACATCGCCGGCGCGTAAGACAGAAGCAATCGCATCGGGTTTTTCCGCGGGCACCGGGTTCTCATCAAATCGCCGATACGCTTCAACCGTTGAAACGCTCGTCTCGTGCGGTTTGACCAATACGACAGGTGTCGCCGGAAGCACAGGATACTCAGTGGCCAGCACATCTCCCCCGCCGACGTAGAATGCGGGACTCGTGTGCAAAAAGAACGGCACGTCGGCGCCGATACCGCGAGCGATGTCATCGAGCGCGGGGTCGGCGCGGTCGATACCCCACAGCTCGGCCAAGGCAACGATGACCGCAGCGGCATCCGTCGAGGGGCCTCCCAGGCCGGCGCACAGCGGGATACGCTTTTCGATCGTCACGCACACGTTGGCATCGCGACCGTAACGCTCGGCCATAGCGATTGCCGCCCGATAGGCCGTATTTTTTTGCATGGGAAAATCGGATGCCGGAACCGTCTGGACGGTCAACGCCTGCGCCGGCGTGACCGTCACGGTATCGGCTAGACCGACGGCTGCCATCAGGGAATCGACCCTGTGATAGCCGCGGGCGTCGCGCTTGGTATGAACCCCCAGATAGAGGTTAATCTTTGCCGGCGCGGTAAGGATGAGGGACCGATCGGTCACCGTTAGTGCTCCTCGAGCTGGTTGCCGAGCGGGGTAAAGATATGTTCGCCGCTCTCGGGGTCGAACAGTTCGACCTGGCCGGTAAGGACATCGATGTACTGGTAGGACTGACGCGATTTGCGGCCGCGACGCTCGTCAACCTCAACGATAAAGACCGCGGGGTGGACGCTCTTGATGGTGCCCATGCGCTCGATGACGCGGGTACGGCCCATGTTGGCCTTAACCTTGACGCGATCGCCCACCATATCGGTCAGCTTCTCGTGGATGTCGTCGACGTGATTGACTTCCATCTCTTCCATGAATAGGGCCTCCAGAGGGTGCAATTCAAAAAGGGGATAATACCCCTAAGATAGACAAAACTCTAATACTATAGCACCCTGCTGCAGCCATACGCAAGCAGCTAAAAAACCCGGCCCCAAATTGACTACTTACAGACTATCGGTGTCGAGGACGATGGTGAACGGACCGTCGTTGACCAGGTCGACCTTCATATCGGCGCCAAAGATACCGTGCGCCACATGCTCAACGTCCTGAGCGACGAGCGTCAAAAAGTACTCGTAAAGTTCGTTAGCGACATCGGGCGCGCCGGCGTCCGTAAACGACGGACGGCGGCCGTGGCGGCAGTCGGCAAACAGCGTGAACTGCGACACCACGAGCACCTCGCCGTCGACATCCGCCAGCGCCAAGTTGGTCTTGCCGTTCTCGTCCTCGTTGATACGCAGCCCGCGGAGCTTGCCCCACAGCTTGTCGGCTTCGGCGCGTGTGTCGCCGTGGCCCACGCCCAGCATCACCAGGTAGCCGCGTCCAATACGGCCCACGCACTCGCCGTCGACCGTCACGCCGGCGTTGAGCACGCGCTGCACCACCGCACGCACGGTCTACTCCTCGCCCGTCAGCTTGGCGGACAGATGCTCGAGCGCATGGAAACGATGGCTGATGGCGTTCTTCTCGTCCGCCGTGAGCTCGGCCATGGTCTTGCCCGGCGTATCGACCGGCAGGAACAGCGGGTCGTAGCCAAAGCCGTGATCGCCGCGGCCCTCGTGTGCGATAACGCCCTCGCAGGCGCCCTCGCCATAGGTGACCAGGCCGTCCGTATCGATAAGCGCAACGACGCTCATAAAGCGCGCGGTACGATCCTCGTCTGCCACGCCTTCTAGGTTAACGAGAAGTTTGGCGTTGTTGGCGGCATCGTCGCCATGCACGCCCGCATAGCGCGCGCTATACACGCCCGGCTCGCCGTCCAACGCGTCGACGACCAAGCCAGAATCGTCGGCGATGGCCATAAGGCCCGTCTCCTCAACGGCAGCCTGCGCCTTGATGATGGCGTTCTCCAAAAACGTCGTGCCATTTTCCTCGGGGTCCTCAAAATCGCCCAGCTGGCCGAGCGCCTCAAAGCGCACCTCGCGCATGACCTTGCCCAAAATGGCCTCGATCTCGGTGAGCTTATGGGCGTTGCCGGTTGCCACGACGATGGTCGCCGCCGGGTCGAGGGTGTCGATGTCAATCTTCTCAAGTGCCATGGCTGGCCTCCTTGTCTCTATAGCAATGCCGAGTTGAGGACGACGAGGACTTCGGCCTCTCTCCCGTCTCAATCAACGGCAGTCTTATACTTCGACGTTTTCCCAGATAAAACCTGCCAAAATTAACATCCCTTTTTGGCAGGTTAGGCGAGGGCTTGGCGCTGAAGCTCGATGAGCTCGGCGATACCCTTGTCACCCAGGTCGAGCAGAGCGTTGAGACGCTTGCGGTCGAAGGGCGCCTGCTCGCCGGTACCCTGGAGTTCGATCATCTCACCGGAATCGGTGGCGACGAGGTTCATGTCGACCTCGGCGTGGCTGTCCTCGGAATAATCCAAGTCGAGCAGGGTATTGCCGTCGACGACGCCCATGGAAATGGCGGCAACCTGGCCCGTGAGCGGGATGCGCTCGAGTTTGCCCGCCTCGACCCACATGGCAAGGGCGTCGTGCAGTGCCAACCAGGCACCGGTAATGCTCGCCGTACGCGTGCCGCCATCGGCCTGGATCACATCGCAGTCGACGGTAACGGTGTACTCGCCGAGCGCCTTCATGTTGACGACGGTACGCAGACTGCGGCCGATAAGCCGCTCGATCTCCATGGAGCGGCCCTTGCGGTTGGCATGCTCGCGTTTGCAACGTTTACCGGTCGAGGCCGGCAGCATCGCATATTCCGCCGTTACCCAGCCGGCCTTGGCGCCCTTGCGCCAACCCGGCACGCCCTCTTCGATGGTGGCGGCGCACAGTACGCGCGTGTCGCCGAACTCGGCCAGGCACGAACCGTGGGCGTGCTTCATGACCCCGCGGGTGAGCTTAACGGGGCGCAGCTCGTTGGCGGCGCGGCCATTGGCGCGGTTGACCTGCATATATTCCATAAGAAGACCCTTCTCGACTAAAGACTGTCAGAAGCGAGCGCGCTAGCGCAGCTCCTCCAAGTCGACATGTTCGACGCTCTTGAGCGGCTGGCCAAAGATAAAGCTACCAGCTACCGCGAACTCGGCGATGTTATCGGATGTCGTGGCAAAGCGATGCAGAGGCTCCGCGCCATCCGCTGCAAGCTGCTCGCGGCGCGTAAGGATATCGGCAAGCTCGCGCGTGGTCTCCTCGGCAGAGCTCACCACGCGCACATGAGATCCCAGCGCATGGCGAATGGGACCCGCAAGCAGCGGAAAATGCGTGCATCCAAGCACCACGGTGTCAATGCCGTGCCCCAGCAGGGGCTCGACCGTCGCACCGACTAACGAGCGCACCTGGGGGGTGTCGAAGATGTCGTCGTTTTCGAGCCACTGCTCCTGCAGATGCGCGCCCGAGGCAAGCTCGCTTTCGACCACCTCGACAAAGCTTGAAGCAGGGCAGCCGTACACATCGACGCCCGCATCCAGGTCCTGGATAGCGCGCGTGTACGCGCCAGACCGAATCGTAAGGTTGGTGGCCAGCACGCCCACGCGGCGCGTGCGCGTGCTGTTAATGGCGGCACGGGCGCCCGGCGCGATCACGCCGATGACCGGAACATCGAGCACCTGTTGCGCGACGCGAAGGGCAGCGGCCGTTGCCGTATTGCAGGCGATAACCATGATCTTGACATCGTGGTGC
>CABUZF010000067.1 GCA_902495985.1 uncultured Collinsella sp. | reverse complement strand
GTGCGTATCGTCTTTATTTCGGTGTTCATGATCGTGTCGGCGCTGTCTCATACGAGTGTTGCCTGTACGGATTGGAGCACCTTCGACGGCCCGCTCGCCGCCGCTGCCTTCATTCTGTATGTGATCCTGTCGTGCACCGATAAGGTCGACGGTTATCTGGCGCGTTCGCGCAACGAGATCACCAACTTCGGTAAATTCTTGGACCCCATCGCCGATAAGCTGCTCGTGTTCTCGGCCCTGCTGCTGTTCTTGGATTTTGGCGCGGTGACCGTGTGGTCCGTGTTCATTATCCTGTTCCGTGAGCTTCTGGTGAGCGCCCTTCGCATGGTCGCGAGTGCGGCCGGTGTGGTCGTTGCGGCCGATAAGCTCGGCAAGTACAAGACGGCGACCACGATGGTCTCCATCTGCGGTTACCTGTGCGTTTTTGCTATGGCCGGCTTGCACCTTGGCCCGGTGGCGCTGACGCTCGGCATCTACTCGGTGTCGCGCTTCCTGTATGCCGTTGCCGTTGTCTTGACCGTTATCTCTGGCGCCCAGTACTTCTGGAACTGCCGCAAGATCGTCTTTTCGGTCTAGGTCCTGGTGGGTATGACGGACTCTTTTGAGCAGATTTCCGCACATAACGAGGAACTGGCGCGCGATATCGTTGAGCGCGCGAGCGCTCGGGGTGTGACGGTTTCGACGGCTGAGTCGCTGACGGCGGGTATGATCGCCTCGACGATTGCGGATATCCCGGGCGCCTCGGCCGTGCTGCGTGGCGGTGCGGTGACCTACTGCGATGAGATTAAGCATCGCGTGCTGGGTGTTGAGCAGGAGACGCTCGACCGCTACACCGCGGTGTCGCATCAAACTGCGCGCGAGATGGCGTCGGGTTCGCTGGAGCTGTACCAGAGCGATATTGCCGTGAGCGCAACGGGTTATGCCGGCCCCGGCGGTGGTACTAAGGACGATCCTGCTGGCACTTTCTATATTGGGTGGGCACATCGTTCCGCCGATGGGGGAGTGCCGGTCGTGGACTCTGTGCGCTGCCACTATGAGGGCGACCGTTCGTGTGTTCGTGCCCATGCGGTCACGGAGGCACTGGGTCGCATTGTCTGCGTGCTCGATTCTATGGAATAGACGTGTTTTAAGGGGCCTCCGGGCCCCTTAATTGTGGAGATAGGGACCTCAGAAGAATTTAGCGTTTGTGCTGTTCATAGGTGTATTTTTGCCTGCCTTGTTCTTATTTGGCCCTTTATGGTCAAGCATTTGGTCAGTGTTTGGTCGGCTTTTGGTTGGGTTTTGGAAAGGTCGGCTGCATATGATTTATCTGAACGGTTGACCACGAACAGCCGTTCGTTTATTATCGATGCAGGTTGTTAAGAGGAGGGCTATTCATGGCCAAGAATTCAGGTCCCGTACGTACCGTTCATGCTCGCACGACGGGTAAAGAGCGCGATGAGATGATCGCCACCACCAAGGCTGAGATCGAGAAGAAATTCGGCCAGGGTTCCATCATGAGGTACGGCGACGGTGGCCCCGAGCTCGAGGTCGAGGCCATCCCTACGGGCGCTCTGGCACTCGATGCCGCGCTGGGTATCGGCGGCGTGCCGCGTGGCCGTATCGTCGAGATTTACGGTCCTGAGTCCTCCGGTAAGACGACGCTTTCGCTCGAGATCCTGGCCGAGGCCCAGGCAATGGGTGGCGTTGTGGCATTTATCGATGCCGAGCATGCGCTCGATCCCACTTATGCCGCGCGTATCGGCGTGGATATCGACGAGGTGCTCATTTCTCATCCCGATACGGGCGAGCAGGCGCTCGAGATTGTTGACATGCTCGTGCGTTCCGGCGCCATCGATGCCATCGTTGTTGACTCCGTCGCCGCGCTGACCCCGCGTGCCGAGATCGAGGGAGAAATCGGCGACACTACGGTCGGTCTTCAGGCTCGCCTGATGAGCCAAGCGCTCCGCAAGCTCGCCGGCTCGCTGTCTAAGTCCAACACGACGTGCATCTTCATTAACCAGCTGCGTGAGAAGATCGGCGTCATGTTCGGCAACCCCGAGACCACGACGGGCGGCCGCGCCCTTAAATTCTTCTCTTCGGTGCGTATCGACATTCGCCGTATCGATAGCATTAAGCTTAAGGACGAGGTTATCGGTAACCGCGTGCGCGCTAAGGTCGTTAAGAACAAGGTGGCAGCTCCGTTCCGTTCTGCTGAGTTCGACATTATGTACGGTACGGGCATCTCTAAGGAGGGCTCGATTCTGGACATGGCTGTCGAGTGCGGCATCTGCAAGAAGATGGGCTCCTGGTTTGCCTATGGCGAGGACAAGCTCGGCAACGGTCGCGAGGCCGCCAAGGCGTTCCTGCGCGAACACCCCGATTGCGCCGACGAGATTGAGCATAAGGTCCGTCTTGCCTGCGGGCTTGAGTTTGATGACGATGCTCCGTCCGAGGTAGAGCTGACCGATCAGCCTGCGCCTGAGGAGTTTGACGAGCTTTACGCCATCGATGGTTCCGCCATGCTCGATGATGACGACGAGTAGCGGTTACGCTCATGTCGTATACGGTGACCGAGGCCACGGTCGTCTTTCCCGATAAGAAGGAGGCCTCTTCGTTCTCGAGCGGGTATGCGTCCAAAAAGCCTTGCGCACATATCGATTGTGAGCTTGAGGGCGGTTTTGAGCGGTCCATTTGGCTTCCCGTGCGGGTCGCGCGCCTGTATGTCAAAAACCGCCCCGATCTTCCCTGTGATTGGGATAACTTTCGTGAGGCGGTGCAGCTCATCGAGCGTAAATGTGCACTTACCATGGTGACTGAGATGTTATCGCGCCGCGACCATGCGACGGGTGAGGTCCGTGACAAGCTGGCTCGCTACGGCTTTCACCAGCCCGCGATCGATTTCGCCGTCGAGCGCGCCACCGAGTATCGCTTTTTAGACGAGAACCGCTTTTGCTCGTACTTTATCGAGGAACGCAAGCGGCGCGGTTGGGGACAGCGCAAAATCGAGACCGAGCTCAAGCGACGTCATGTTGTGCTCGATGACATTCCCGGTTATCCCGAGGATTATTTTGCCGTCGAAGACGATTTGGCGCGTGCGTCAGCCCTGCTCGCCAAGCGACGTGTTCCAGAGACGCGCGGATTCGAAAAACTGGTTCGGTTTTTGATGGGCAAGGGCTTCTCGTATCACATCGCCGCCGATGCCGTTAAGGCACGTCTCGATGCCGAATGCGAGGAATGTGCGCTTTAGGCGTATGCGTTTTGTGGCCCCGCCGCTCACCGCGTTTTAGCCGCCGTACTGGGGCCATTTATTTGACAGTTGTTGTGGTTCAACGTACGATAAACACTGTCATTTGCTTTGTGATATGTGCTCATCTGTGATGAGTTTGTTTATATGTTTATCTGTATCCGACCCGCATAAGCTGCGCCCATATTACTCAAATGTCGCGAGCCGTTCATAAGGACGGTTCGCTTTGTTGTGTAACGAATCCATAAAAAGGAGTGAGCATGCCTATCATTGCAGCGCTCGTTGGCATCGTTTTGGGTGCCATCGCCGCCATTGCCTACATGCGCACCGCCAAGCAGGGTAGTCTTCACGAGGCCGACGAAAAGATCCAGTCGGCACACGCACAGGCTGAGTCCCTGATCGGTGATGCAAAGCGTCAGGCCGAGACCCTCAAAAAAGAGGCTCTGCTCGAGGCTAAAGAGGAGATCATCAAGAACAAGCAGACCGCCGAGGCCGAGGACAAGCAGCGCAAGAGCGAGATTCGTACGCTCGAGAACCGCGTGATGCAGCGCGAGGAATCCCTCGATCGCCGCAACGACGCTCTCGACAAGCGCGAGCATCAGCTGTCCAGTCAGGCCGGTCAGGTCGAGAAGCGCTCCCGTGAGCTCGAGGAGCTCTGCGCAAAGCAGACCTCCGAGCTCGAGCGTATCGCCGACCTTACCCGCGAGGATGCCCACAAGGAGCTCCTCGATAAGGTTCGCGGCGAGGTCACCCACGAGGCCGCCACGATTATTCGCGAGTCCGAGCAGCAGGTTCGCGCCGAGTGCCACAAGACCGCCCAGGAGATTCTGTCCCTGGCGATTCAGCGCTGCGCTGCCGACCACACTGCCGAGGTCACCGTTACCTCCGTGCACATTCCCTCTGATGACCTCAAGGGCCGTATCATCGGTCGCGAGGGTCGCAACATCCGGACCTTCGAGCAGGTTTCCGGCGTCAACCTCGTGATCGACGACACGCCCGAGACCGTCGTTCTTTCGAGCTTCGATCCGGTCCGTCGTGAGACCGCCCGTGTTGCTCTGGAGAACCTCATCGCCGACGGCCGCATTCACCCCGCCCGCATCGAGGAGATGTATCACAAGGCTGCCGACCTGGTTCAGCAGCGCGTGCGCGAGGCTGGCGAGCAAGCTGCATTCGATACCGGCATTCACGACCTGCACCCCGAGATCGTCAAGACCCTTGGTGCCCTGCGCTACCGTACCTCGTTTGGTCAGAACGTGCTTCAGCACTCCCTCGAGGTCTCTGACCTGTGCGGCGTAATGGCTTCCGAGCTTGGCCTGGACGTTGTTACCGCCAAGCGCGCCGGCCTGCTGCACGACCTGGGCAAGGCAATCGACCATGACGTCGAGGGCCCGCATGCCGTCATCGGCGCCGAGCTTGCCCGCCGTTATGGCGAGAAGCCCGTTATCGTCCACGCTATCGAGGCTCACCATGCCGACGTCGACCCCAACACGGTGCTCGATGTCCTGGTACAGGCCGCCGATGCTGTCTCTGCCTCTCGCCCCGGTGCCCGTCGCGAGTCTGCCGAGAACTATATCAAGCGTCTTGAGAAGCTCGAGGAGATCGCCAACTCCCATGACGGCGTCGAGCGTACCTATGCCATGCAGGCTGGTCGCGAGGTCCACGTCATGGTTCAGCCGGACAAGATTTCCGATGCCCAGTCCACGGTTCTGGCTCACGATATCGCCCATCAGATCGAGGAAGAGATGGAGTATCCCGGTCAGGTGCGCGTTGTCGTGATTCGCGAGAGCCGTGCAGTCGATATCGCTAAATAACATGAACGACGCGAACGAGCTCATCTCATTTATCGCGTCGATGTCGGGGGAGGGCAACCTTCGCGTCGAGGAGAACCTTGGCGAGGGGTATGTCCGCCTTCGCGTTTCGGAGGCCGAGCGGCGCCAGGCAAAGCACGACATTCAGCATGTCGAGGATATCGTCATCGAAATGCTCCGTAATGCTCGCGATGCCGGCGCCGACAAGGTCTTTCTCGCTACGACCAAGGAAGATGGCGTCCGCACGCTTGTCTTTCTGGATAACGGCTCGGGTGTTCCGCAGGATATGCAAGAGCGAATCTTCGATGCTCGTGTTACCTCCAAGCTCGAGAGCATGAAGATGGACCGTTGGGGCGTTCACGGTCGTGGCATGGCATTGTTTTCGATCAAGCAGAACACCGACGAGGCCCGTGTGGTCACGTCCGGTGTCGATCTTGGTTCAGCCTTTAAGGTGAGCGTTGCGGCCGACCGCCTCAGTGAGCGCGCCGATCAGTCCAGCTGGCCCCAGGCCGTCAAGGATGAGGACGGACGTTATGTCTGTGCTCGCGGTCCGCATAATATTATTCGCGCTGCCTGTGAGTTTGCGCTCGAGGAGTTGCGTGGTTGCGATGTCTATCTTGGTTCTCCGTCTGAGATTGCCGCGACCCTTTATGCTCAGGCGTCAAGCCGGCTCGATACGTCGCGTCTCCTGTTTATTGATGACGAGAGCGAGCTTCCGGTTGTCGATCGTTTATGCCTTGCCTCTGATGCCGAGGACTTTATCCGCATCTGTTCGGGTTTGGGTCTTGAGATGTCCGAGCGCACGGCACATCGCATTTTGGCAGGGCAGATTAAGCCCGTTCGCGGTGTGACCGCGCGTTTGCTGCGCGAGCGTGATTCTTCCTCGCATGCGCCGGCTCCTGTCGATCTTGCGAAAGATCGTCGCGGGCTACGTATTGCCAAGGATGACATGGCACAGTTTTCGCGTGCTGTGGAGCGCGACTTTAATGACCTTGCCGCCCGGTACTATCTCAACCTTTGCGGCGACCCAAAGATTCGCCTTTCACGTGATCGAATCACCGTGACCTTCGATCTTGCCAAAGAGGAATAGTGCCTTTACCGAGTCCACTCGGTACGATAAAGTTATTGCAGTTAAAACGTACTTTTAAACGCAGGAGTTTCTTCATGGATTGCCTGAAGGTATCAAGCAAATCATCGCCCGCGTCCGTTGCCGGCGCCATCGCCGGCATGGTCAAGGATGGTGTACCCGTCAACATCCAGTGTGTCGGCGCCGGTGCGGTCAACCAGGCCATAAAGGCCGTGGCTATTGCGCGCGGTTTTTTGATTCCAACCGGATTTGATATTTCCTGCGCGCCCGTGTTCTCCGACATCCTTATTAACGGGGAGTCGCGCACGGCCATCCGTCTTTCTATTTACGTTCACCAGATCAATCGAGCTGCTATGGATAACGTCGTCATGGATGATGTTAAGCCTGTGGCATAGCTTCTGCTTGCCTCGATTCGCCCCCCCCTCTCCCCATCGTTAGGACTTATGCACATGGACCAGCGTTCCGT
>CABUZF010000066.1 GCA_902495985.1 uncultured Collinsella sp. | reverse complement strand
GATGCCCAATGCCGTCCGGCCTATCGCGAGCAGGTCAAGCAGTTTATCCTCGATCACGCCGACGAGATGTGCGATGAGTGCCGCGAGCGCGCCGAGCTTAACCCGCTGCGCGCCTTCGACTGCAAGAACGACCATTGCCGCGAGATCATGGCCGAGGCCCCGCTGATGGGTGACAACCTGTGCGACGAGTGCCGCGAGCACTACGAGCAGGTCAAGCGCTATCTGGATGCCGCCGGCATCGAGTATGTCGAGGATCCCACCCTGGTGCGCGGCCTGGACTACTACACCCGTACCGTCTTTGAGGTCGAGGCTCCCGGCGCCGGTGTCGGCTCCATCGGTGGCGGCGGTCGCTATGACGGCTTGGTCGAGCTCGAGGGTGGCAAGCCTACGGCGGGCGTCGGCTTCGCTGTCGGTTTTGAGCGCGCCCTGCTGGCCCTGCAGGCCTTTGGCAGCGATCTGGGTGCCGAGGAGGTCCCGTGCGTCTACGTTGCTAACGCCGGCAAGGAGCTGCGTCAGAACGTCTTTACCATTACGCAGCAGCTTCGCGCCGCAGGGATTGTGACCGAGGCCGACTACCAGGGTCGTTCGCTCAAGGCCCAGTTTAAGCAGGCCGATAAGGTGGGGGCCAAGCTCATCCTGGTCCTGGGTGGCGACGAGCTTGCCGCCGGCAAGGTCAAAGTGCGCGACATGCAGAGCCATGACGAGGTTCTCGTCGATCTGGCCAACGTGGTCGAGGCGGTTCGCGAGCGCCTGTAGCGCATGATTTTTGAGCTGCGGGCCTGCTAACATGCCCTGCTCATGGAGAGCGATTGTTACGGGGGTGTTTCGCTTTTATGCGGAATGCCCTCGTTTGCATATGCCGTCCACCGAGAAATACGACCATTTGGGGAAAAAACCCTTGCAATGCAGAAAATACTTTTGTGTGCTAAAGCGCAATCAGTGTCGAAAGTATTTCTCAAGCGCCTATAATGAATACCGCATGTTACGTGCATAGAAGGAGGAATGGGAGGAAACGTGGCTGAGAACCTAAGCAACCAGTCTGTACCCGAAGCCGCGGCGCGCGTCGCTGCCGTGGTCAACCGCCTCGTTAACCGAATCGGCTCGAATGCCGAGTCCAGGGAGCGTCTCGCCGAGATCGAGATCCCCGAGGAGCTGCGCGATAATCTGGCGCTGTTCCTGCGCCTGGAACGTCGTGTGCTTAGCGAGTATGATCCCGAGATCGCGGACCTGTTCGACAAGATTTTGACAGCCGAGATTGTGGCCAATGCTGGCAACCCCGGTAGTCGCGCTGCCGACGAGTCCGTTGACGAGCAGGGCGTGCCCACTGCCGACGAGCCCACCGCCGTGGCGTTTCGCGAAGTCGTCGATCTGATTGATAGCCTGCCGCTTGATAAGCAGCAGGTCATCGTTCGCGCCTTTACGAGCTTCTTCCACTTGGCAAACTTGTCGGAGGAGAACTACCGTGTGGCGCAGCTGCGCGAGCGCGAGGCCGGCGCATCGACCGATACCGAGGTCGATCCCGCCAACGAGCTCACCGTCGCCTATCACCAGTTGGTAAACGAGATGGGTGTCGAGGGCGCCAACGAGCTGCTCGGCAAGCTCGAGTTCCACCCCGTCTTTACCGCACATCCCACCGAGGCCCGTCGTAAGGCCGTCGAGGGCAAGATTCGCCGTATCTCCAACCTGTTGGAGGAGCGTCCGCGTCTGGGCGGCTCCGACTTGGTGGAGAACGAGCGCCATATGCTGCAGGAGATCGACGCCCTGGTGCGTACGAGCCCCATCGCGCTCAAGAAGCCCACGCCGGTCGAGGAAGCCGATACCATCATCGACATCTTCGATAACACGCTGTTCGACGTTATCCCCGTCATCTACCGTCGTTTTGACGACTGGGTGCTGGGCGACAAGGCCGGCACCGTGCCTCCGCTGTGCCCGGCGTTCTTCCACCCCGGCAGCTGGATCGGTTCCGACCGTGACGGCAACCCCAACGTCACCGCCAAGGTGAGCCGCGAGGTCGCCGCCAAGTACTTCACCCATATGGTGCTCAAACTCGAGGACAAATGCCGCCGCATCGGCCGCAACCTCACGCTCGAGGCCACCTACAGCAAGCCTTCTGCCGAGCTTATTAACCTGTGGAACCATCAGGTCGAGATGAGCCCTCGGTACACGGCCCGCGCCGAGCTGATCTCCGAGCATGAGCCGCATCGCGCCGTCATGCTCGTCATGGCCGACCGTCTGAACGCCACCGTGCGCCGTATCACCGACACCATGTACCACAGCGCCGACGAGTTCCTGGATGACCTGCGCGTCGTCCAGCGCTCGCTAGCTGCCTGCGGTGCCGTCCGTGCTGCCTACGGCCCGGTCCAGACCATCATCTGGCAGGTCGAGTCCTTCGGCTTCCATATGGTCGAGATGGAGTTCCGTCAGCACTCCGTGGTGCACGCCCGCGCCCTCAAGGATATCCACGAGAACGGTATCCATGGCGATCTGCAGCCCATGACGCGCGAGGTCATCGATACCTTCCGCGCTATCGGCTCCATCCAAAAGCGCTACGGCAAGAAGATGGCGCACCGCTACATCATCTCGTTCACCAAGAGCGCCCAGCATGTGGCCGACGTCTTTGAGCTTGCCCACCTGTCCTTTGCACACGAGGAGGACGTTCCCGAGCTCGACGTGATCCCGCTGTTCGAGCAGCTCGAGGACCTCGAGGGCTGCGTCGACGTGCTCGATCAGATGCTCACGCTGCCCGTGGTGCAGAAGCGCCTTGCCCAGACCAACCGCCGCATGGAGGTTATGCTGGGCTACTCCGACTCCTCCAAGGATGCCGGTCCTACCACGGCCATGCTCGCGCTGCACTCCGCGCAGGAGCGTATCGCCAAGTGGGCAGAGAAGAACGATATCGACCTGGTGCTCATGCACGGTCGCGGCGGCGCCGTGGGCCGTGGCGGCGGCCCGGCCAACAAGGCCGTGCTGGCGCAGCCCAAGGGTTCGGTCAACTGCTTCTTTAAGCTCACCGAGCAGGGCGAGGTCATCTTTGCCCGTTATGGCAACCGCACGCTGGCACAGCGCCATGTTGAGTCCGTTGCCGCCGCAACGCTTTTGCAGTCGGCCCCGAGTGTCGAGAAGACCAACACCGAGACCACGCGGAAGTTCTGGGACATGGCAGAGAAGCTCAACGCTGCAAGCCACGAGCGCTATCTGGACCTGCTGAACACCGAGGACTTTACACCGTGGTTCTCGACCGTGACGCCGCTGACCGAGGTCGGTCTGCTGCCGATCGGCTCGCGTCCCGCCAAGCGTGGCTTGGGCGCCAAGTCGCTCGATGACCTGCGTACCATTCCGTGGATCTTCAGCTGGAGCCAGGCGCGCATTAACCTGGCCGCTTGGTATGGCCTGGGCACCGCCTGCGAGCAGCTGGGCGACCTTGACCAGCTCAAGGCTGCCTACCAGGAGTGGCCGTTCTTCCGCACCTTTATCGACAACATCGAGATGTCGATCGCCAAGACCGACCAGCGCATCGCCAAGATGTATCTGCACCTGGGCGATCGCCAGGATCTGTCCGAGAAGGTCTTCACCGAGATGCAGCTCACGCGTAAGTGGGTCCTTGCCATCGTCGGTGATGAGTGGCCGCTGCAGCGTCGTCGCGTGCTCGGCTGCGCCGTTCGCGTGCGTAACCCCTACGTCGACGCTCTGTCCATCGCCCAGGTCCGCGCCCTTCGCGAGGTGCGTATGAACCAGGACGAGATGGCAGAGGAGAAGAAGGCCGAGTACATGAGCCTGATTCTTTCGACTGTGACTGGCGTCTCGGCAGGATTGCAGAACACGGGGTAATCGATAGCCCTGTAGTCGTCCGGGCCCGCCATCAGTTTACTTTTAGGCACGTCCTCGGACATGCAAGAAGCCCTCGCTGCGCACTTCGTGCGGCGAGGGCTTCTTGCGTCCTGCGGAGTGTGCCTAAAAGTAAACTGATGGCGGGCCCTGCGATGTCCGGTCTTCGGCGGATTACTGCTGGGGGAATAATGGCGCGCTTCGCGCGTTTGGAAAGGGCTTCGTGCTGCGGAATGCATTCGGAGGGAAACCCATCGGGTCCCTTCGTCCTCGGTCTTCGGGGATTAAAGCTGATGAAAATAAAGTGCGCTTCGCGCGTTTTGGATGGGGTTTATCTCGGTGGCGCATTTGGCGCTTCTCGCCTTATGACTGTAGCGGCCGCGGTCCCGTTTGGGATCGCGGCCGTTTTGTTGTGGGTCAAATATGAACGTTGTGTTAATGAGTCGGTGGACGGTGGTGTTTTTCGGTGAGCGGCGTATCCTTCCAACGGTTAATCTAGTGTGTCAGTTGAAAGGAAGAGGGCGCTCGTCATTGTTTGAATGTGAACTACCGTTTGACCATAAGACGTTGCATCTAGAGCTCGAGGATAAGAACTTCGCAGGTGTGATGGAAGGTCATCAAAACGAGTTTAAGACTACAAAATCGCAGGAAGAGCTGGTAGAGGAGTCACTTGCCAACCCTTATGGCTCACCTTCGCTCGAGGAGCTTTGTGCTGGCAAGAAGGATATCGTCATCATTAGCTCCGATCATACGCGTCCCGTTCCCTCGCGTGTGACGATGCCTATTCTGCTGCATCACATCCATTCCGCTGCACCCGAGGCTCGAGTGCGTATTTTGGTTGCTACGGGTATGCACCGTCCGTCGACGCACGAGGAGCTCGTCAACAAGTACGGCGAGGAGATCGTTGCCAACGAGGAAATCGTTATGCACGTCGCGACCGATGACAGCATGATGAAAAAGATCGGCACCCTGCCTTCTGGCGGCGAGTGCATCATCAACAAGATTGCTGCCGATTGCGATCTGCTGCTTGCCGAGGGCTTTATTGAGCCGCACTTCTTTGCCGGTTTCTCTGGCAGCCGCAAGTCCGTCCTGCCTGGTATCGCCAGCTACAAGACCATCATGTACAACCACAACGGTCAGTTTGTGAACGATTCCCATTCGCGTGCCGGCAACCTGTGCCACAACCACGTGAGCGAGGACATGTTTGCCGCTGCCGAGATGGCTCACCTTGCCTTTGTGCTCAACGTGGTGCTCAACGGCAAGCACGAGGTCATCGGCTCCTTTGCCGGCGACATCCACAAGGCGCACGAGGCTGGCTGCGAGTTCGTGAAGAGCCTTGCCGGCGTTGAGCCCGTCGAGTGCGAGATTGCCATTACCACCAACGGCGGCTACCCGCTCGACCAGAACATCTATCAGGCCGTGAAGGGCATGTGCTCTGCCGAGGCTACGCTTCCCGAGGGCGGCGTGATCATCGACGTCGCCGGCTGTGCCGACGGTCACGGTGGCGAGGGCTTCTATCACAACATCGCCGACAACGATCCGGCGGAGTTTGAGCGTGCCTGCATCGACCGTCCTAAGGACGAGACCCTGCCCGACCAGTGGACGAGCCAGATCTTTGCCCGCATCCTGGCGCATCACCCTGTGATCATGGTCACCGACCTGTGCGATCACCAGATGATCAAGGATATGCACATGACGCCGGTCAACACCCTCGATGAGGCGCTCAAGCTCGCCTTTGAGATGAAGGGTGCCGATGCCAAGGTGGCCGTCATTCCCGATGGCCTGGGCGTTGTCGTCGCACAGCACTAGTACGCGGCCTAAACGAATCGTTTATAACCGACAAGAAAGATAAGGTTTTATGCTTACCAAACTCCTCTGCGAATTCGGCGCAACGGCCCTCATGATCATCTTTGGCGTGGGCGTGCACTGCGATACCGTGCTCAAGGGCACTAAGTATCAGGGCTCCGGCCATATGTTTGCCATCACCACCTGGTCTTTTGGCATCTCGGTCTGCCTGTTTGTCTTTGGCGGCGCCGTGTGCATGAACCCGGCTATGGTGCTTGCCCAGTGCATCGTAGGCCTGGTGCCGTGGAGCAGCTGCATCCCCTTCATGATTGCCGATATGCTCGGCGGCTTTGTGGGCGCCGTAATCGCTTGGCTTATGTATGCCGATGAGTTCAAGGCTTCCGAGGGCGTCGTCGACCCCATTGGCCAGCGCAACATCTTCTCGACCAACCCCACCACCGAGGGCACCAACTATGCCCGCAACTTCTTCTGCGAGGCTATCTGCACCTTCGTGTTCATCAGCGCCATCCTTGCTGCCGCTAGCCGCGCCGGCGAGAACGTTCTGATGCTCGCCATCTGCGTCGGCCTGATCGTTTGGGCCGTTGGCATGGGCATGGGCGGCATCACCGGCTTTGCCATGAACCAGGCTCGTGACCTTGGTCCTCGCATGGCCTATCAGGTTCTGCCGATTAAGAACAAGGCTGACAACAACTGGAAGTACGGCCTGCTTGTTCCTGGCATCGCTCCGTTTATCGGTGCCGCTCTGGCCGCACTGTTTGTGCACGGTTTCTTGGGCATGTTCTAGTCCAAGGCTACATAGGTTGTTCGCCGTCCGCATGGGGTAACTTCCCAGCGCGTCCTCGGACATGCAAAAAGGCTCGCTGCGCACTTTGTGCGGCGAGCCTTTTTGCGTCCTGCGGAATGCGCTGGGAAGTTACCCCATGCGGCCAGCTGCGGGGTCTTTGCTGAGCTCGAGCAAGCAGCCCAACATATAAATCTGAATTTGGATGG
>CABUZF010000065.1 GCA_902495985.1 uncultured Collinsella sp. | reverse complement strand
CACCTGGATCTCGGTGCAGAAACCGGCCATGGCCTCGTCGACGGAGTTGTCAACGATCTCCCACACCAGGTGATGCAGACCGCTGGCGCTCGTCGAGCCGATATACATGCCCGGGCGCTTACGAACGGCCTCGAGACCTTCGAGAATCTTAATCTCGCCGCCATCGTAATCGTTTTCGTTTGCCACACGTCCTCCTTCAGTCAAGAAAATGTGTACAGCCTTACTAGTTTATCGTAAAAAAATACCCTCGGGAACGAGGGTATTTGGCTCTACAAGGCCACCAGATGCGATTTAAGGCTCTTTTTTGCTTTGCACGCCCTTGGCCCACTCGGCACTGGCTCTCATGGCGTTCTCGAGGGCCTCGCGCAGTTTTTGGTCTTCGATGGGCGCCACTTGGCGCTCAATCTCGGTGCGCTCGGCATCGCTGAGGTCGGCGTGTGGGGCCGGCGGGCGCTCGGTCGTCGCTGGGCGAAGGCGCTCCTTGGCGGCGGGCGGCGTGTGACCGGGCGCGGTGGTTTTGAACACCAGGCCGTCCACATGCGCACCGGCGCGCTCCATGCGCGCGCGGATGATCTCGCGCAACAACGTCATTTCCTGCGTCCACGAGGGCGAGTCGAGATATACCAGCAGCTCATTGGACTCGGGCAGGTAGCGCAGGCCCGTCACATGCCGCCCCTCGCGCGTGCCCGAGCACACCGCGTTCCACGCGCGATAGACCGCGCGCGACTCCTCGGCGGCCTCCATCTGCGCACGGCGCTCAGGGGTCGCAGCCGCCAGGATGCGCTGGCGCTCTGCGTTCAAAAAGCCACTGAAGGCGACCGTTTCGCTCTCGCGCTCGTAATTAGCACGTCTCACCCATGCTCACCACCTTGGCTCGATCAAGCAGGTCATCGGTAAAGTACCCCAGGTTGGTCGTGGTTATGACCGTCTGGATATCATCGCCGATCAGCCGCAGGAAAGCACCGCGACGCTCGCCGTCGAGCTCGCTCATCACGTCGTCCAAAAGCAGCAGCGGGGCGGTGCCCAGGACATCGCGAGCCACGGCCACCTCGGCCACCTTCCAGGACAGTACCAACGTTCGCTGCTGTCCTTGGCTGGCAAATGAACGGGCGGAGCGACCCGCAACGGTAAACTCAATCTCGTCGCGATGCGGTCCCACCAGCGTCACGCCGCGGCGAATTTCCTCGTCGGCGTGCCCATCAAGGGCAGCCAGCATGCGCTCGTACGCCCAGCCCTTCAGCTCTTCGCGATCCTCGACCTGGGGCAAATCCCCCAGCGTGGACGCATAGGACACGTTGGCGGCTTCACCGGACGCCACTTGCCCGTAGGCAGCACGCACATGGCCCGCCAGCCGGTCGAGCAGGGCCAACCGGTGCACGAGCAGAGCCGCGCCCGCGCGGGCAATCGAATCGTTCCACGCGCCGAGCATCTCGCGGCAGCACCAGGCCTCCTTGAGCAAGGCGTTACGCTGGGTCACGCAGCGACCATAGGTGCTCGCAAGATCGGCATAGCGTGCGCTCAGTTGCATGCCAAAGTCGTCGAGGGCGGCGCGGCGCACGCTGGCGCCTCGCTTAACCATGTCCAGATGGTCGGGGCAAAACAGCACACTCGGCAGAACCCCGCGCACACCGGCGGCAGAGCATCTCTTGCCGTTGCGGCTAAACGAGCGTTTACCGTCCTCCGCGCTCAATCCCATATCAAGTACGCGGCCGTCGCCCTCGAGCCTCAGCTCGATCTTGCACGAGCCCACGCCATCATGGACGAGCTCGGCTGCGGTCGGATGCCTAAACGAGGCGCCGCTCGTCAGCAGCTGCAGCGCCTCTATGAGATTGGTCTTTCCCGCCGCGTTGGGTCCCGCAAGTATCGTCACGCCCTCGTCCAGGGCAAGACGATAGCTCTCGAAACTGCGGTAGTGCGCGACGGAAAGATCGCGGGCGAACATGGTCATGGCGCAGCGCTAGATGCGAACCGGCATGACCAGGTACAGGTAGTTGATCTTGTCGTAGGACTTGAAGATGCCCGCCTGCGAGTAGCTCTTGAGCTCCAGCGTGATCTCCTTCTCCTTGGACAGGGCATTGAGGCAGCCGAAGATGTAGTGGTAGTTGAAGGCGATGGTACCCGACTCGCCCTCGGCCTCGACATCGATCGTCTCCTGCGCAAGGTCCTGGTCATTGGAGATGGAGGACAGGCCCATCTGCCCGTTCTCGACATCGATCTCGAACTTGACGGCGGGGTTGGCGCTCGCGATAACGGCCACGCGCTTGAGGGCGGCGTTAAAGGCGGCGACGTCGATCTTGACGCTCGTCACGCACGAATCGGGGATGAGCTGCTTGTAGTTGGGGTACACGCCCTCGATGCGGCGCGACACGTAGGTGGTGTTGCCGGCCTCGAAGACGACCTGGGTGTCGGTAGCCCCGATCATGATGGTCGCCTGGCTGGCCATGATGTTCAGTGCGTCGTTAAAGGCGTCAGCCGGAACGTTGAGCTCAAAGGAGCCTTCGAGGGTCGAGGTCTCGACCTGCGTATCGCACACGGCCAAACGGAAGGAATCGGTCGCCACCAGGCGCACGGTGTTGTTCTCGACCTTCATGTGCACGCCACCCAGGATGGGGCGGGCCTTGTCGGTCGAGGTGACGCGCCACACGCGGCCGACCATCTCGGACAAGATATCGGTCGGCAGTTCCACGGCGCTCTCGATGGCATAGGCCGGAAACTCGGGGAAGTCATTAGCATCAAGCGTGTTCAGGCGGAAAGAGCTCTTCTCGCAACCAATCAGCACCTGGCGCTCGGACAGCTCAAAGGTGACCGGGGCATCGGGGAGGGTCTTGGTGATATTGGAGAGCATCTTACAGGGGATAACCATCTCGCCCTCTTCTTCGACATGCGCCGCGATGCGATGACGGATCGAGATGGTGTAGTTAGAGGTCTGGAATTCCAAGATGCCGTCTTGGGCCTTGACGAGCACGCCCGACAGGATGGGAAGGGTGGATGCCGAAGCGACACCCTTCATAACGACGCCGATGGCTTGTGTAAGCGAGCTCTGGCTGACGGTGAACTTCATCTTTTAATACCTTTCTATAGATATAAATATCTTAATAATAGTAATAGCACTGACGAAACTGTTGATTACTCCCAAAGACGCAGGTCAGACCCAGAAAGAGAATCGACAGCAGCCTGTGTGCAACAGGGGTGGTTTTCCACGTTCAAAACCTGCGCAAAACTTTTCATCACCGCTGGTTGGGTTTTAGACACCTTATGCCCGTGGTTTCGACAAGTTTGCAACAGGTGTCTCTATTTCCCTACGAGCGCAGTGTAATTTTATCGCGCAGCGACTTGAGGTCTTCGGTGACGGTGCGGTCTTCCTGGATCATCTTCTGGACCTTTTTGTAGCTCGTGCTGACGGTCGAGTGGTTGCGGTTGCCAAATTCGGCGCCCACCGCCGTGGTCGTCATTTCGCACATCTCGATGGCCAGGTAGATAGCGATATGGCGTGCTTTGGCGATATTGGCGTTGCGACGCGGGCCGATGAGCTCCTCGTGTGTAACGCCGTACTGCTCTTCGATGACGGACTGAACCGTCTGGACGTTGATCTTTTTGGCCGATGTGTCGAAGTACTGGCTGGCGATGGCGTCGATATCGTCAAAGGTGAGCTCTCCGCCCTCGCGCTCGCGGTCGCCCGCCTCGCCGGCGCAGCGCTCGCAAAAGCTCTCGAGTTCGCGGATGTTGGTGCCCGAGACCTCGGCCATGTGTTTAAAGTGCTCGTCGGTCAGGTGCCCGCCGTCGCCCCCATAGGCCGCCAGCAGTGAGTCGTCGCCCGCCTCGGGAGCGGCGACGATGGTGTTCTCGTAATAGCGCTGCAAGATCTTGTATTTCATCTCGTAGCTGGGCTCTGCGACCAGGCAGAGCATTCCGGCGTTGAAGCGGCTGGTCAGACGCTCGTCCATGCTCAGGTCCTTGGGGGCGCGGTCTGCCGCGATGACGACCTTCTTGTTGTTGCGGATGAACTCGTCCATGAGCTGGAAAAAGTAGTCCACACTCGCGCGCTTGCCGATGATGTTTTGGATGTCATCGATGATGAGCACGTCCACACCGTGGTACGCCTGCATGATGGGGGCGTTGCTCTTCTTTTGGCGGTCGAACTCGGTCATCAGGTCGTCCAGATATGCCTGGGAGTTGGCATACTTGACCTTGATCTCGGGCGACTTCTCGGCGAGCTCGTTTTTGATGGCAAGCAGCAGGTGCGTCTTGCCCAGGCCCGATTTGCCGTAGATGAACAGTGATGTGCATGTGCCGCGCTCGTCCGCGAGGGCGGCAAACTTGAGCGCCGAGCGATAGGCATGGCTGTTCTCGGGGCCGTAGACAAAGTTCTCAAAGGTAAATTTTGAGTTCGCGGCGAGCGGGGCTCCATCCGTATTCTGCTCGGCCGGCACGGTTGGTGCTGGCATGGGTGAAGCGGGGGTCGCAGCTTGCGTGGATTTAGTCGGCGCTCCGCCCTTCATCTGGTTCATCATGCGGCGAAAATCGTCGGCCGAGAGCGTGTTCTTGATTGCAATGCCCGAATCCGCGCCCGCCGCTGCGTCGTGAGCGATGGGCATGTGCGTGACGGGTGCGTTCGTTGACGTCGCCGCCGCGGTCGGCAACGGCGCCATGGTTTCACGGGAAACATCGCTGTGCTGGTGCTCGATTGTCGGCACGTCGCTTGCGGAGGCTGGTACCGTCGGGGAAGCAGCGGGAGCCGTGGCGGGCGCCGTCGCGGCAGCGGATTCCGTCGCGGCGCCTTGCGGCGCCACGATGTCGAGCGCAATCGGTGCAAAGGCGATTTCTTCCAGATAAGCCTCAATAGTCGGCTGATGCTTTTTGAGCTGCGCGATGGCAAAGCGCGAGGGGGCCTCGATCGTGAGCGTATCTTCGGTCAGGCTTATGGCACGCGATTGCCCCAGCATGTTGATGAGGCGTGCATCTTGGCCGTCGCGCTGGCAAAAGGCGATGGCATCCCCCAGGATGATGCTTGCTTCCTCGTCCACTGTCTCTCCCGTTCTTTAGCTCTGAGCTCGCACGCGAGCGGCGCCGAGTTCGGTCAGATGGTATTTCTGGCCATGCTTGATGACCAAGCCGGCCTGCGCCAAGTCATTGAGCGTGCGTGACCAAGTGGGGGCCGAGTTTCCAAACGCCCTCGCAAGATCGGTTGCGCCGCACGCTTGATTTTGCGCCAGATAGCCCAGCGCGGCGTTGCCGCGATCGCTTACGAACACGTCCGGTTGTGGCTGTGCATACTGATTTACTGCATTAGGATACATCATTTGAGCTGCTGGTTGTTGAGAACTCTGCATCGGCGGCATTTGCTGTTGAAAACTTTGAGGCCACTGTTGGTAAGGCTGCGGAGGCGTCTGCTGGGCCCAGGGGTTGTACTGCTGCTGCGGCATCTGCTGGTACGGCTGCTGATATCTCTGCTGGTACTGCTGCGGGAACTGCTGGCCATACCCCAGTGGCGGCATCTGCTGATATAGATATCCCTGTTGGTACGGCTGATAGCCCATTTGCTGGCCACCCGGCGCCCCCGTCGCCTGCTGCATTGCTGCTGCATCCTGATCAGCCAGTGGCATGGCCTCTGGCATGTTTGGCGGCATCGACATAGATGCCGCCTGGGGTTCTTGTGTGGGAAGCATTCCGGGCTGCTGCATCTGTCCCACGGGGGGCTGCATCTGCTGCGTTGCCACGGGCTGCTGCGCAAAAGCTCCCGGCAGGGGATATGTGGGCTGCTCCGTCTCGGGCCGCACGGCAGCGCCGCGTCCGCCGGCACGCTCGATTTCCTGCACGCGTTTAGGGTTCAGGCTTACCGTAACCACGGTGCCGTTGCCCATGTTGTCCTCGATGGATACGGCACCGCCGGCGTTTTCCAAATACTCCTGCACCATGGGAAACCCTGCTCCGGTTCCACGGATATAGCGCTTCATCTTGCTGTTTGCGCTGGTAACGCCAAAGTCGAAAGCACGTTCCTTGTCGTCGATGCCGGGTCCTTGGTCAGCAAAGCGGATGGTGTCTCCGCCGTCCAGAATCGAGATGATGGGCTCGGCAAAGTGTGCGTGGATAAAGTTTTCGACAATCTCGCGGATGACCATGAGCGAGATATGGCCACCTTGTTCTTTCATGCACTGGTAGACGGTGTTGGTCGTCTCTTCCAAATACGTGCGGACATCTTGCGGATCAATGACGATCACCCGCGGTGTCGACAGCATGTCGTCATAGACGGCGATGCGCGCGGCGTACATGGCTTTTGGCGCCTGCGTGGTCGTCTGCTCGCCTTCCGCACGCTCTTCGCGCACGCCGGTGATGTGCTCGTTGTCGGGTGCCGGGTCTCCGGAATCGACCATGGTGTAAAAGTCGTCAGACATGCCGCTCGCAATCTTTCAAAAGGTTTCGAACAAATAGTAGCTCACCGTGCAATGTTTCTCATCTTTCGACAACTTTTCAAAACCTGTTGAAAACTTTGGAAAACTGGCGAAAAGTTCTCAACATTGCCAACATGACCTGTTGAAAACTCGATGAAATATCGTGAAAGGTTGCCATGAGGCGCAAATTTCGGTTGTGCTTATGGGGGAACCGTGTGAACTGCGCAACCTTTTACCTTTGATTTCTTGACATTTGAACATTGATTTCCCTACAATCTTCAAGCTCACGTGTCTATATCTGCGTCCGCGTCCCCGCGGACACT
>CABUZF010000064.1 GCA_902495985.1 uncultured Collinsella sp. | reverse complement strand
TGCATCGCCATCAAGAGCGGCAAACTGGGCATTGAGCCCGAGCTTCGTCCCGCCACGCACGACGTGCTGATCTCGCACTGCTACATGCACGACGGCCACGGCGCCGTGGTGCTGGGATCCGAGGCCGCCGGCGGCATCAAGGACCTCACCGTGAGCAAGTGCCTCTTTGAGCGCACCGACCGAGGCCTGCGCGTCAAGACCCGCCGCGGTCGCGGCAAGGACGCCGTCAACGAGGGCATCACCTTTGAGCACATTCGCATGGACGAGGTGCTCACGCCTTTCGTGGTCAATTCGTTCTACTTCTGCGACAAGGACGGCAAGACCGACTACGTTCAGAGCCGCGAGGCGCTGCCCGTCGACGACCGCACGCCCGGGTTTGGCGCCACGACGTTCCGCGACGTCGAGGCCACCAACTGCCACGCGGCCGCGGCCTATATCACGGGCCTGCCCGAGAGCAAGGTGACGCGCCTGACATTCCAGGATGTCCATGTGACCTTTGCCGCCGATGCCGAGCCCTTTGTGCCGGCCATGGCCTGTGGCGTGGAGCCGATGGCGCGCCAGGGCATCATCGCGCAGAACGTGAAAGTCCTCGACCTGCAAAATGTGGTGATTGAGGGTCAGGACGGAGATGAGCTGCAGCTCGAGAACGTCGATAAGATTGTCCGTTCCTAGCTGGAATTGATGACCGGGGCCGCATTGCCGAAAAAATCGGCTATGCGGCCCTTGTACCATGCGGCCGCGCTACGCATCATAACGAGAAGGTATACATGCTCAATAAAACGATTTGTGTCGGGGTCGATGGCTCGGATGCCGCGATCTCGTCCTATATTTTTGCTCCCACCGAGGATGCTTATGCCCTAGAACCCCGACCTGCAGTTTTGATTGTGCCGGGTGGGGGCTACGATCATATTTCGCCTCGAGAGGGCGAGCCGGTGGCGCTACGCTTACTTGCGATGGGGTATCAGGCTTTTGTTCTGGACTACTCGGTTGCGCCCGCCACCTATCCGCTTGCATTGCAAGAACTTGCACGGGCGGTCGATACCGTGCGAAGTCATGCGACGGAGTTTTGCGTCGATCCCAATCGAATTACGGTCATGGGTTTTTCGGCGGGTGGGCATCTGGTTGGCTTGCTCGGGGCGCTTTGGGACCAATCCTGGCTTGCAGAGTCGATCGCGACATCGCCTGAGTCGATTCGGCCTGACGCACTTTGCTTGGGCTATCCGGTCGTAAGCTCGGGGGCCTATGCCCATCGTGGCTCGTTTGAACACCTAACGGGTGCCGATGACGTTTTGGCTCAAAAGTTGTCGATCGAGAACATGGTTGGTGAAGGCTTTCCCCGTACGTTCTTATGGCATACCGCCGAGGATGCATCGGTGCCAGTCCAAAATAGCCTTTTGCTTGCGCAGGCGCTTGCCGATCACGGGATTGGCTTTAGCTTACATATTTTTCCGCATGGAAAGCACGGAGCATCGCTCGCCACGGCCCAAACGGCATTTAAGGGTTGCGCCGAGCATATTCAGCCACAGGTTCAGGGCTGGCCTGAGCAGTTTGCCGCCTGGGAGCGTGATGGACGATGAACGAAAGTATCTATACGCTGCGCGTTTCGAGGGCTGCGGAAGGAGCGTACCCAGCGATTTCCGATGCCTTGGCGGCAGTCGATCGGCTCTATCCGGATGCCGAGCAACCGGTGATGATTCGCATCGATCCGGGCGAGTATCGCGAGCGGGTCGAGATCCGTCGCCCACATGTGACGATTGAGGGAGAGACGGCCGACAGCGTGCGCATCGTTGGCTGCCTTGCGGCGCAGATGCCCTCGGAGGACGGCAGCGGCCAGGACGGAAAGCTCGGCACCTTCCGCACGTATACGGTGTTGGTCGATGCCGATGACGTGACGCTTGCAAACCTCACGATCGAAAACGATGCGGGCGATGGACGCGAGGTCGGTCAGGCGATTGCCCTGTATGCCGATGGCGACCGTCTAGTCGTCGATGCCTGCTGCATTAAGGGGCACCAAGACACGCTGTTTTTGGGTCCGCTGCCGCCGCATGAGGTCAAACCGGGCGGGTTTATAGGACCCAAACAGTATGCGCCGCGCCGGGTGGGGCGCCAGTATTTTAGACGTTGCCGGATCGAGGGCGATGTCGACTTTATCTTTGGCGGCGCGCGTGCCTATTTTGAGGGGTGCGAGATTCGCTCACTCAACCGCGATATGGACGTGAACGGTTACGTGACGGCGGCATCGACGCCCGAGGGAGAGCCGTACGGCTTCGTGTTCCACGGCTGTTCGTTTACAGCTCCGGATGACGTGGCGCCGGATTCGGTCTATCTGGGCCGTCCTTGGCGCGAGTGGGCGCAAACCGTGCTGATCGATTGCTGGCTGGGGCAACACATCAAGCGCGAAGGTTGGTGGGACTGGAATAAGCCGGCGGCGCACGAGAGGGCGCGCTATGTTGGCACAAGTCTGCATGGCCCGGCGGGTGATGCTGCTGGCTGGGCGCCGTGGACGCGCGAACTCGATGCGACGGCCGCTGCCCGGTACGCTCGCGAGCAGGTGCTTGCCGGTGCGGACGGCTGGGACCCCGAGGGCGGCGATGGTGATGCGGTGGAGACCGCCAGTCTTTCCGATAGCGGCCGCACAGTGCATATCGACATCTATTACGAAGACGAACCGGCGCTTCGCGACCGTCTTAAGCGCGAGGGGCGTTCCGCCGCGTTTAAGGGCGCGACGCCCGGTGACTTTGAAGCATGGCAAATTGCGACGAGGGATCGGCTGTTTGACCTGCTGGGCTTATCGATTATGGATCGCGCGCCAATCGAGGTGCGCGAGCTCGATCGAGTGCAGATTGCTGGCGGTATCGTGCGCACCCATGCGATGTTGCAGGTGGAGCGCGACGTTTGGATGCCGTTCTACCTACTGGAGCCGCAGGCGCCCAAGCTCGATGCGCACGGCTGCAAGCGCTGCTATATCTGCCCGCACGGCCACCAGGGCGCAGGCGCCGCAAGTGTTGCGGGCGTAACGGGCGTGCCGGCGGTCGACGATGCCGTACGCAAGTTTAACTACGACTACGGCCTGCGTCTGGCGCGCATGGGCTATGTGACCGTCTGCCCCGATGCACGTGGCTGGGGGAGCCGTCGCGACTGGAAAGGCCAGGGCGACGACGAGAACAGTTATCTGCGCGGGACCTGCCTAAACCAGGCGCGCATGGCGGAGCCGCTGGGTCTTACAGTCGCGGGCCTCAACGCCTGGGACAACATGCGCTTGATTGATTACTTGGAGACACGCGGCGACATTGCCATGGACGACCTGGGCTGCTTTGGTTTTTCGGGCGGCGGATACATGACGTTGTACCTGGCGGCGCTCGACCCACGCGTGCGCAAGGCGTTTGTCTCGGGCTATCTGTACGGTGTCGACGATTCGCTGCTGCACCTCAACGGTAACTGCAGCTGCAACTATGTGTCGGGACTGTGGCGCCTGCTCGATATGGGCGATATCGCCTCGCTTATCGCGCCGCGCCCGCTCTTGGTTCAGAGCTGCGAGAAAGACCATCTCAACGGCGCCCGCGGACTTGCGAATGTTGATGAGCAGCTCGCCATCGTTCGGGACGCCTATGGCCTCGTGGGACATGCCGACGGCCTGTTGCACGAGGTTTGCCCGGGTGGACACCATCTGGGCGTTGCGTACCTTGCCGAGGATATCGAATGGCTTGACGGACATGCTGCCAGGGCCCGTTCCTAGGTCGTGGGCGTTGTTGCGGGCAAACGGTAATGACTGATGAGGCCAAAGGCCGCCGTGTGGGCGGGAAGGAGTATAAATATGAAACCGACGAAGACCTTGAGCGAGTCGACCATCTGCTGCTTTGGTGATTCGACTACGTGGGGCGACAATGGATGCGGCGCGGGCGGCAACGACATCTCCTGGACTTCGCATCTAGGAGTGCTGCTGGGTGGCGCAACTATCGAGAATTACGGCATCAAGGGCTCGCGCATTGCCGTCAAGGCCGACCGCACCGATTCGTTTGTCGAGCGCCTAGACGGCATCGATGATGCGGCGGATATCTACATTGTCTTTGGCGGCGTCAACGATTTTAGCCGCAATGTGCCGCTCGGCGAGTTGGGCAGCACCGATGTGCATGAGTTCTATGGTGCGGTCGACTATCTGATTCGAACCATCACGGCGCGCTCGCCCCAGGCAAGGCTCGTGTTTATGACGCCGTGCAAGACGAGCGGCAAGCACGAGAAGGATATCCCGGCAAGCAACGAGGCCAACCATCTGGGCCTGACACAAGACGTCTATGTGCAGGCGATGCTGGAGGTTTGCGACCGTTACTCGGTGCCGGTGATCGACCTGTATGCGCAAAGCGGCATCAGCCCGTTTTTGCCGGAGCACCGCGCGCTCTACATGCCGGACGGTCTGCATTACAGCCCTGTCGGCTATGAGCGCCTGGCGCATCGCATCGCCGCGGGGCTTACCGCCGTTTGCCGTTAAAAGTCTGCCGTTTACGGGGATTATAGGGTTAACGTTCACCCTATAATCCCCGTTCGCGTTACACTAGGTTAACGTTCACCCATCAATAACGTCAGAGGGGACAGCAATGGGCTGCAATCAGATTCTGGACCGCTATATCGAGCAGTTGATCGAGACCTCTACGCCGCAGGCACCGGCCTGGAACATCGAAAAGCTCCGTGCCGGCAAGGAGAACACCTGGAACTATATCGATGGCTGCATGATCAAGGCGCTCATCGAGCTGTACGAGATCACGGGTGAGCAGCGCTACCTGACCTTTGCCGACGACTACATCGACTTTTTTGTCCAGGAAGACGGCACCATCAAGCACTACAAGCCCGAGGAGTACAACCTCGACAACGTCAACGCGGGCAAGACCCTCTATAAGCTCTACGATTTGGTGGGCAAGCCCAAATACCGCGCCGCCATGGACACCATTTACCGCCAGCTCGAGACCCAGCCGCGCACCAAAGAGGGCGTGTTTTGGCACAAGGCCGTCTATCCCAACCAGATCTGGCTCGACGGCATGTACATGGCGCAGCCGTTTTATATGCAATACGAGCTGAGCTTCCACAACCGTCGCGCCTGCTCGGATAGCTTCCATATGTTTCAGGTCGTGCACGATCTGATGCGCAATCCGCTCAACGGTCTGTACTACCACGCCTACGACGCGAGCCGCAAGCAGTTCTGGTGCGATCCGGTCACCGGCCTTTCGGCTAACTTCTGGCTGCGCGCCGAGGGCTGGTTTGCCATGGCGCTCATCGATACCTGGGAACTCATGCCGCCCTCGATGTCGGCCGAGAAGGACGAGATCCGCAAGATGTTCCACGACCTGATTGACGCTATGCTGCCGTATCAGGATGGGAAGACTGGCATGTGGCACCAGGTCATCAACCTTCCTAACATCGCCCCCAACTACTTGGAGGAGAGCGGCAGCGCCATCTTTGCCAACGCCATCATGAAGGGCGTGCGTCTGGGTGTGCTGGGCGAGCGCTACTACCAGCATGGCCGCCGCGCCTTCGATGGTATCTGCGAGACCTGCCTGTCCGAGCACGATGGTCAGCTGGCGCTTGATAACATCTGCCTGGTCGCGGGCCTTGGTAACACTGCGCACCGCGAGGGTACGTTTGGCTACTACATGAGCGAGCCTATCGTCAAAAACGACGCGAAGGGTGTGGCGCCGCTGGTGCTCGCCTATATCGAGACCATGCATCACGACAAGCTAGCCGGCAAGCGCGACCCGCTCGCTCCCTCGGGCGCGTGCTCGATCGATGACCCGTTTGGCGGATACACCCCGGGCATCAATGCTCATAAGGGGTGTGAATAGCGTGGGGGCCATCACTCCGGGTGAGCGTCTGCACGACCTTCCGCAAGGGACCGTCGAGGAGCGCATTCGCATGGCAGGAGAGCTGGGCTTTTCGTGCATTCAGCTGCCGAGCAAGGTGCTCTACGCATCGATGGGAATCGATCGAAGCGGTTTGACCCGCGAGCTCGCCGACCATTTGCGTGCGGTGCTCGACGAGGCGGGTGTTTCGGTCGCCGTGCTCGGCTGCTATAAGAATCTGGCGACGCCCGATCGACAACAGCTTATGGATAACTTTGCCGAGTACGAGGCGTGCCTCAACTTTGCCCAGATGCTCGGCGGATGCCCGGTTGGTACCGAGACCGGTCGTCCCAATGCGCAGAACCGCGTTGCTGACGACCGTATGACCGACGAGGCGCTCGATGCGTTTATGGACGGACTCGCACGCGTCTGCGAGTGCGCCGAGGCCGTGGGTGGGCAAATACTGATTGAGCCCGGCTGGAACGAGACGGTCAACACGCCAGATCGCTGCCGTGAGGTGCTGGAGCGCGTTTCGAGCCCGGCGCTCGGCGTGATCTACGACCCGGTGTCGCTGCTGCATCCCAGCGTCGTTGGCGAGGCACAAGAAATCACCGCGCGTATGCTCTACTTATGCGGCAGCAAGATCCGCGTGCTGCATGCCAAGGATTTTGAAGTCGTCGACAACGAGGACGAGGCCGGTTGGTGCGACGGCACGGGCTCGCGCCTGGTGTGCCACGGCGTGGGCGAGACGGGCTGCTATGACTTTGAGCCCGTGGTGGCCTGGGCGGCTGCCGCCCGCCCTGGGATTCCCTGCGTGGTCGAGAACAGCGTGCCGGCGACGGCGGCTGGCTGCCTGACGACACTCGAGCGCATGTCCGCTCGCTGCGGGACATCGCATCGCGAGATA
>CABUZF010000063.1 GCA_902495985.1 uncultured Collinsella sp. | reverse complement strand
GCGCAAGCCTCATCGGAACCGTGGAGCCGGTCTCGGCGACCATCACGAGTGCCGTTATGCTGGGCACGGTGTTTTTGCCGACCGACCTTATCGGCTTTGCCATGATCATCGTGATGATGTTCCTCACGGTGTAGCCCCTGCGGTTGCTTTAAAGGATAATAGGCTGGCGGCGCGTTGCTTTGGCGGCGCGCCTTTGTCTATAGAGAGGATCTCTTATGAAGTACTTTGGCACCGACGGATTTCGCGGCGAGGCCAACGTTGGACTGACCGTAGAGCATGCGTACAAGATCGGCCGTTTTGTGGGTTGGTATTACGGTGCCAACCGCGAGCGCAAGGCACGCGTGATCGTGGGCAAGGACACGCGTCGCTCGAGCTATATGTTCGAGGCAGCGCTGGTGAGCGGCCTGGTCGCGAGCGGCGCGGACGCCTATATGCTGCACGTGATCCCGACGCCGGGTGTGGCGCACCAGACCGTGGAGGGCTGCTTCGATTGCGGCATCATGATCAGCGCGAGCCACAACCCGTTTTGCGATAACGGCATTAAGCTCGTCAACAGCGACGGCTTTAAGATGGACGAGGACGTGCTCGAGCTCATCGAGGATTACATCGATGGCAAGAGCGAAGTTCCGCTGGCCACGGGCAACCAGATCGGTGCCACGGTGGACTATATGCAGGGCCGCAACCGCTATATTGCCTCGCTCATCGCGAGCGCGAACTTTTCGCTGCAGGGCGTCAAGATCGGCATCGACTGCGCCAACGGTTCGGCGTCCTCGGTGGCCAAGCCGGTGTTCGACGCGCTGGGCGCCGACGTGCGCGTGATCAACGCCGCGCCCGACGGATTTAACATCAATGTGGACTGTGGCTCCACGCATATGGAGCGCCTACAGCGCCACGTGGTGGAGCAGGGCCTGGACGTGGGCTTTGCCTACGATGGCGATGCCGACCGCTGCTTGGCCGTGGATGAGCGCGGTCGCGTGGTCGACGGTGACCAGATCCTGTACGTGTGCGGCGTGTACCTGAACAAGCACGGGCGACTCTCGGGCGGTACCGTGGTTCCGACGATTGCCAGCAACTTTGGCCTGGTCAAGTCGCTGGAGCTTGCCGGTCTGAGAGCCGTGACCAGCGGCGTGGGCGACCGTCACGTGTATGCCAAGATGCGCGAGGGCGGCTTCAGCCTGGGCGGCGAGCAGACGGGCCATACGATCTTTGGCGATATCGAGCGCACGGGCGACGGCATTATGACCTCGCTGCGCGTGATGGAAGTGATTCGCGCCGAGCGCGAGACGCTCTCGCAGCTCACGGCTCCGTGCAAGCTGCTGCCGCAAGCGCAGGTTGCCGTGCGCGTGGCCGACAAAGATGCCGCGCTCGAGAACATGGGCGTGCAGAACGCGATCGCCGAGGCCGAGGCCGCGCTGGCGGGCGAGGGCCGCGTGCTCGTGCGCAAGAGCGGAACCGAGTCGGTTATCCGCGTGCTGGCCGAGGCGCCCGACCAAGCATCCGCCGATGCCGCCATGAAGCGCATCGCAAGTGCTCTGGAGGCTCTTTAGTTACGCGGTTTTACCAAACCGCGTAACTGCTCGACGCTGTAGTCATTGGGGACGTTCTTAAACGACTAGGTGGAAGGGGGGGGTGCTGCGGATTGGTTCCGCGGCGTCCCCCCCCCTTGCGTTGGCGTGTCGGTTATGCCTTACAGCTCGTAGAGCGTGGTGAACTTGTCCTGCAGGTAGCTGCAGTAGTAACGAGCATCGAATGCCATGCCGCAGGCGCCCTTGATGAGCTCCGGCGCGTCTTTGGCGCGGCCCCACTGCCAAATGTGCTCGCCCAGCCAGGCGCGGACGGGCGCCAGATCACCGCTCGCGCAGGCATCGGTAAGGTCGACGCCGTCGCGGCACATGGCCGGCACAAACATGGCGTCGTAGGCGCTGCCCAGCGCATAGGTGGGGAAGTAGCCAAACGAGCCACCGCTCCAGTGCGTATCCTGCAGGCAGCCGTGCGTGTCGTCGGGAACGGGAATGCCCAGGTACTCGTCCATAAAGCGATTCCAAAGCGCGGGGATGTCCTTGGCCGTGGCCTCGCCGGCAAACAGCATGCGCTCAATCTCGTAGCGCACCATAACGTGCAGCGGATAGGTGAGCTCGTCCGCCTCGGTGCGGATCAGCGACGGCTGTGCGATATTCACGGCGTGGTAGAGCGTATCCTCGTCCACGCTGCCATAGACCTCGGGCGCGTGGCGGCGCAGTACCTCGAGCAGCGGGCCCATAAAGGCGCGGCTGCGACCCACGGTGTTCTCGAAAAAGCGGCTCTGGCTCTCGTGGATGCCCATGGAGGTGCCGCCCTCCAGACAGGTGCGCGCATAGGCAGGATTGACGCCCAGCTCGTACATGGCGTGTCCCGCCTCGTGGATGATGCTGTAGACGTTGGAGATGCAGTCGTCCTCGTAGATGTGCGTCGCGATGCGCGCGTCGCCCACGGCAAAGCCCTCGCTAAACGGGTGCTCGGTAAAGGCAAGCGTGGTGTCGTCCAGGTTAAGGCCGACGAGCTTCATAAGGTCGAAGCTCATGGCGCGCTGGGCGGCCTCGGGCACGCGGGCGTGCAAAAAGTCGGCAGCGGGCTGCTGGCCGCGCTCGCCGATGGCGTGCACGAGCGGCACGACCGTCGCCTTGACCTCATCGCAAAACGCATCGAAGCTCTTGGCGGAAAGGCCGCGCTCGTACTGGTCGAGCCAAACGTCGTATGGGTCGCGCTTGGGGTCCATGAGCTCGGCCTGATGCTTAAGCTGGCCGACGATTCTATCCACATAGGGCTCAAAGCTCGCCCAGTCATTGGCCGTCTTGGCCTTGTGCCACACGGCGTCGGCCTCGCAGGTGAGCCTGGTCCAGGCCTCGGCCTCCTCGGTGGGAATGACGCTCGCTTCGCGCTGGTCGCGGCCGAGCACGCGGATCTCGTCGAGCAGCTGCGGGTCGTCGATCTTGCCGCCGGCGACGGTCTCGCGTGCTAGCGAGCGCACAAGTTCGACAGACTTTTCGCTGGTCAGGAGCTTATGGTGCTCGCCGGCAAGGGTGCCCATGGCGTCGGCGCGCGCTGCGGCGCCGTTGGCGGGGGCAATGGTCGCGCCGTCAAACTCGGCAATCTTGAGCAGGTACTCGCGGGTCCACAGCTTGCCCTCGAGCTTGCGGAATTTTTTGACGGCCTTATCGACCTTCATGCCTTTGGGCGTCTTGCCCGCTGCGGGCTTGGCCTTCTTATCGTGCTTCTCTCCCATACCATATCCTTGATCTCGCGAGCCGAACGCCACGGATGGGCGCACGGCCAGTTTGCACAGCTACCTGCCTTGTACCCAGCATGAACAAAACGGAACGCGGCGATACAACCAAACAATGTGGTATCCTGTAGCCCAATGCGTTGACGGAGAGGGTTTTGCCCGCCGCGTCGCCGGCAAGAGAGGGAAGGTCATGGGCTGCAAGCCTTCCTGCGGCGGCAAGGGCCAAGCGTTCACTCCCGAGCAGCGACCTCAACGGGCGCGCGGCCAGTGGCGGCGATGTCCCCAGTAGGGAAGCCGTGAGCCTCGCGACAAGGGGCAAAGAGTGGGCGCGGCGGGCCAGACATCCGCCGGGTCAAACAAGGTGGTACCGCGGAATTCAACCGTCCTTGGGCAATGCACATGCCCGAGGGCGGTTTTTGTTACCGAACCGGGCCGCGCTTTCGCAACGTCAGACGGCGGCAGCCGCCTCGGCAAGCGGGGAGCGCGAGAGACGAAAGGGAAGACATGAGTCTGATTGATGATCTGGTCAAACTCGAGGAAGAGGCCAAGGAGCTCGTCGCAGGCGCCGACGACGCCGCAAAGCTCGAGGCCGCGCGCGTTGAGCTGCTCGGCCGCAAGGGCCGCATCACCGGCCTGATGCGCATGATGGGCAAGCTCGCCCCCGAGGATCGTCCCGTGATGGGCAAGCGCGCCAACGAGATGCGCCAGCTGATCGAGGGCATGCTCGACGAGCGCACCACCGAGATGAAGGCCGCCGCTCTCAAGCACGCACTCGAGCACGAGGCCGTCGACATCACGCTGCCGGGCATCCGTCCGCAGATCGGTCACCAGCACCTGATCAAGCAGATCATCGAGGAGGCCGAGGACATCTTCTGCGGTATCGGCTACACCGTTGAGTCCGGCCCCATGGTCGACACCTCCTACTACAACTTCACCGCGCTCAACGCCCCCATGGATCACCCGAGCCGCTCGGCCCGCGATACCTTCTACGTGGTCGACAACAACCCCGGCAGCGTCGCGCACCCCGAGGCGCATGCCCATGGCGAGTCCGACGTACTGCTGCGCACCCAGACCTCGGGCGTGCAGATCCACACCATGGAGTCGCAAAAGCCGCCCATCTACATGATCTGCCCGGGCACCGTCTATCGTCCCGACACGGCCGACGCCTGCCACCTGCCGCAGTTCAACCAGATCGAGGGCCTGGTCGTCGACGAGGGCATCACCTTTGGCGACCTTAAGGGCACGCTCGACTACTTTGTTAAGTGCATGTTTGGCGAGGATCGCAAGACGCGCTACCGCCCGCACTTCTTCCCCTTCACCGAGCCGAGCTGCGAGGTGGACGTGAGCTGCCACGTCTGCGGCGGCAAGGGCTGCAACTTCTGCAAGCACAGCGGCTGGATTGAGATCCTGGGCTGTGGCATGGTCGACCCCAACGTCCTGATCAACTGTGGTATCGACCCCGAGAAGTACACCGGCTTCGCCTTTGGCATTGGCGCCGAGCGCGTCGCGGCCCTGCGCTACGACCTGCCGGACCTGCGTACGTTGATGACGGGCGATATGCGCTTCTTGAACCAGTTCTAGAACGCTTTCTTCTTAGTTGCAGTTTCCGGCTCAAAGCCGCATTTATGAAAGGAGACCAGTTATATGCGCGTTTCTTACGACTGGCTCAAGACCATGATCGATATTCCGGAGGATTCCAAGACCCTTTCGGACGAATATATCCGTACCGGCACCGAGGTCGAGGCGATCGACACCGTGGGCGAGTCCTTCGACCACGTGGTGACTGCCAAGGTGCTCACCAAGACCCCACACCCCGATAGCGACCACATGTATGTGTGCTCGGTCGACGTGGGCGACAAGAATCTCGACGCCGACGGCAACCCCGCTCCGCTGCAGATCGTCTGCGGCGCGCAGAACTTCGAGGCCGGCGACCACATCGTCACGGCCATGATTGGCGCTGTCCTGCCCGGCGACGTCAAGATCAAGAAGAGCAAGCTTCGCGGCGTCGTGTCCATGGGCATGAACTGCTCCGCGCGCGAGCTCGGCCTGGGCGGCGACCACTCCGGCATCATGATCCTGCCCGAGGATACGCCCTGCGGCATGCCGTTTGCCGAGTACGTGGGCTCGAGCGATACCGTGCTTGACTGCGAGATCACGCCCAACCGTCCCGACTGCCTGTCCATGATCGGCATGGCCCGCGAGACCGGCGCCATCTTCGATCGCGATTTCCACGTTGAGCTGCCTGCCATCAAGGCCGAGACCGGCCGCGCGACCGACGACGAGCTTTCGGTCGAGATTGCCGACGAGGGCCTGTGCGACCGCTATGTCGCCCGCATCGTGCGCAACGTGAAGGTCGGCCCGTCTCCCGACTGGATGGTCAAGCGTCTCAACGCCCTGGGCGTGCGCCCGCACAACAACATCGTCGACATCACCAACTACGTGATGATGCTCACCGGTCAGCCGCTGCACGCCTTTGACTTGGACACTTTTGCCGAGCGCGATGGCCATCGTCGCGTGGTGGTTCGCGCCGCCCAACAGGACGAGAAGTTTACGACCCTCGACGGCGAGGAGCGCACGCTCGACGCCGGCATGGGCCTCATCACCGACGGCGAGCGTCCCGTGGCTCTGGCCGGCGTTATGGGCGGCATGGATTCCGAGATCGAGGACGACACCGTCGACGTGATGGTCGAGAGCGCCTGCTTCAACGCCGGTCGCACCTCGCACACCAGCCGCGACCTGTCGCTGATCTCCGACGCCTCCATTCGCTTTGAGCGCCAGGTTGACGAGACCGGCTGCGTGGACGTCGCCAACGTTACCTGCGCGCTCATCGAGGAGATCGCCGGCGGCGAGGTTGCTCCCGGCTATGTCGACGTTTTCCCTGCGCCCAAGACTATCGACAGCATCAAGCTGCGCCTGGCCCGCGTGCATGCCATCTGCGGTGCCGACATCGAGCCCGACTTTATCGAGCGTTCGCTCACCCGTCTGGGCTGCACCGTCGAGCGCGACGGCGAGGACTTCATGGTCACCCCGCCGAGCTTCCGTCCCGACCTGCCGCGTGAGATCGACCTGATCGAGGAGGTCCTGCGCCTGTGGGGCATGGGCCGCGTGACGGCGACCATTCCGGCTGCCAAGAACCACATCGGCGGCCTGACCCGCGAGCAGAAGCTCACCCGTAAGGTCGGCGAGATCCTGCGCGCCTGCGGCCTCAACGAGACCACGACTTTCGGCTTTGCCGCCCCGGGCGACCTGGAGAAGATCGGTATGTCCACCGAGGGTCGCGGTTGCCCCGTGGTGCTCATGAACCCGCTGGTAGCCGAGCAGACCGAGATGCGTCGTTCGCTGTTGCCGGGCCTGCTGCAGTCCGTGGCCTACAACGAGGCGCACGGTACGCCCAATGTGCACCTGTACGAGGTCGGCAGCCTGTTCCACGGTCGCGAGAATGCCAGCCTGCCCAAGGAGACCAAGTCCGTGGCGGGTGTGCTCTCGGG
>CABUZF010000062.1 GCA_902495985.1 uncultured Collinsella sp. | reverse complement strand
GCCGTTCGTGTTAGGGTAGTTCCACCACATAAGTAGTCGCAGACGCGCGTAACACGGGCGGGCGAGATGAAGTCCCAACAGCTCCATCTTGCCCGCCCGTTTTTGTTGCGTGGCGCCGCGGTACAACACAGAGAGGAATCTGCCCTTTATGCCTATCAACAAACGAGAGAGCCTGCTGTTCACCTTTATCATGTGCTTTTGCATGGTGCTCTGGATGAGCATCTACAACGTTGCCCTGCAGCACGGGGCCATCAACGGCGAGGTCGTTGCCACTGCGTGGCTCGGCTTCCCCGTTGCCTACATTTTTGCCATGTGCTGCGACTGGTTCGTCGCCAGCCCGCTCGCCAAGGGTTTCGCCTTTAAGTACTTGGTCACGCCGGGCAAGAGCTCGCCACTTGCCATGACGCTCGCCGTCAGCTCCTGCATGGTCGTTCCCATGGTCATCATCATGTCGCTGTACGGTGCCTGTGAGGGTCTGACGCACATGCCCGGCGGCATCCTTGCGAACCTGTATTCCGTGCCCGCGATCTGGATGATCAACATCCCGCATAATTTTGTGATGGCGCTGCCGTGGAACCTTTTGGTAGCCGGTCCGATTTCCCGCTTCGTCTTCCGTCGCGCCTTCCCTGTGGGGACGGTTTTCGAGGAGGAGCATGCCGAGCTCTTGGAGCAGGCTATGGCTCCTGAGTGCGAGTAGCTCGCTTAGGGATCTGCTGAGCGCGGGCGACTTGCTTGGTTGGAGCCCTAAGCGTGGATAGCTCTCTCGGCGACATCGCGGGCGTGAGCGGTGCGCATGACCGGAGGGCCCGTGCTGCTCCGTTGCCCGACGTGCTAGCGCGCAGAACAATCTGTTGGTGCATTCGGCGGCTGCTGAAGCGTTTCGGCAGCCGCTTTTTATACGGAGTTTAAATACAACAGTCTGTTGTATTACGTAGAGTGGTATATCTCTAGCGGGAAAAATGCGAGAGACGGAGCATTATGGCGTTGCTAGTAGGACTGGACGTAGGGTCGACGACGACCAAAGTTTACGCGATGCACGAGGATATGACCGAGGCGTGGTGGGGATATCGCCGCCACGGGGCGTGTCAGACAGCGAGCGTGCGCGCCATGCTCGGCGAGCTCGCCGAGCGCTTTCCCCATGAGTCGCTGCGCGTTGCGGTGACCGGCTCGGGTGCGCGCGATATCGCGACCGCGCTGGGCGCCTCGTACGTTCAGGAGGTGGTCGCCAACGCGCTCGCGATCAGCAGGTTCTATCCGCAGACGCGCTGCGCCATCGAGCTGGGCGGCCAAGACGCCAAGATGATCTTCTTCCGCACCAACGATAAGGGAGACATCGAGGTTGCCGACATGCGCATGAACGGCTCGTGCGCAGGCGGTACCGGTGCATTTATCGACGAGATGGCAAAGCTCATGGGGGTCGGCACCGAATCGGGCGAGTTCGAGCAGCTCGCAAGCCGGGGAACGACCGTCCACGAGGTCTCGGGCCGCTGCGGCGTGTACGCAAAGACCGATATCCAGCCGCTGCTCAACGAGGGCATTCCTGCCACCGACCTGGCGCTTTCGGCGCTTCACGCGCTCGCCCGCCAAACGATCGGCGGTCTGGCCCAGGGTATCGACATCGAGCCGCCGGTAATCTTCGAGGGCGGTACGCTCGCCTACAACCCCACACTGGTCCGCGTGTTCCGGGAGCAACTGAATCTATCGGACGATCAGGTTATCGTCCCGCGCGATCCGCAGATCATGGTCGCGCGCGGTGCCGCCCTGTCGCTGACCGACATGTTCGCATCGTCCCAACCGATCGACCTTCCCGACGCTTTTGTCCGGCTGGATAAGCTCGAGACGGTCGCGCCCGCAAGCGGGGAGGGACGTCTTGCCCAGCCCTTTTTTGCCACACCTGCCGAGCAGGCGGATTTTACGGCACGCCATGGCAAAGAGACGCCGGCAAAGGGTCCGGATGCGTATGCGCCCGGAGAGACGGTGCGTGTGGCGCTCGGTATCGATTCGGGGAGCACGACGACCAAGTTCGCCCTGGTCGATGAGGCGGGTGAGCTTGTCGATTCGTTCTACGCGTCTAATAACGGCAGACCGCTCGACGTCGCCCAACAGGGTCTTGTCAGCTTGAAGAACCGCTGGGAGACAGCGGGAGTCACGCTTGCGATCGATGCCGTGGGCACCACGGGATACGGCGAGGAGCTTTTCGCGCGCGCGTTCCACGCCGACTACCATACGGTCGAGACGGTCGCGCACGCCCGCGCCGCGTGCGCATGCGTTCCCGATGCGACCTTCGTGCTCGACATCGGCGGACAGGATATGAAGGCCATCTGGCTCAACCACGGCGTGCTGACCGATATCGTCGTCAACGAGGCGTGCTCTGCGGGCTGCGGCTCGTTCCTCGAGGGTTTTGCCAAAAACCTCGGAATAGCCGTTGAGGATATCGCGACCGAGGCATTTTCGTCCAAAGCCCCCGCCGTTCTCGGCAGCCGCTGCACGGTGTTCATGAACAGCAGCGTCGTTTCCGAGCAGCGGCGCGGTAAGGGTCCGGGCGACATCATGGCCGGTCTCTGCCGTTCGATTATCGAGAACGTGTTCACCAAGGTCATTCGCGTTTCAAATCTCAACCGTCTGGGCGACAAAGTCGTCGTCCAGGGCGGCACGTTCCGAAACGACGCGGTGCTGCGCGCATTCGAGCAGTATCTGGGCAAACCCGTCACGCGTGCGCCCCACCCGGGGCTGATGGGCGCTATCGGTATCGCCCTGCTCGCGCGCGAGGAATGCCGCAAGGGCGACGCCGGCACGTCGTTTATCGGGCTCGATGCCGTGGAGCGCTTCGAGCATCGCGAGTTCGGCGGCGTTACCTGCCGTCGGTGCAACAACCGCTGCCAGCGCGCGGTCGTGGCATTTGGCGACGGCTCGCTTTACGTCACGGGCAATCGCTGCCCGCGCGGCGGCGCCATCTCATGGGATGAGCTCGTGCGCGAGGTTCCCGCGGCGGAGGAGCTGCGTCCGCAGGGTGCTTGCGAGGCACAGGCACCCGGCACGGGGCGCGACCGGACCGCGGCTGCCCCCAATCTCTTTGTCGACCGCGAGAAGCTGCTGTTCGAGTCGTACCCCACGGTTCCCGTCTGCGGGGGGCGCGATGTCACGATCGGCATTCCCCGTGTGCTCGAGTTCTGGGACACCATGCCGTTCTGGTCGACGTTCTTCAGCACGCTCGGCTTTAAGGTGCGCGTCTCGGGACGCAGCACCAAGGCGATGTACGAGCGCGGTCTGGCGCACGTCACATCCGACACCGTGTGCTTCCCGGCCAAGCTCGTCCACGGGCACATCCGCAATCTCGTCGACGCCGGCGTCGACCGCATCTTCATGCCCATCATCACGACGGTGCCCACCGAAAACACCGCCTCTACCAGCGAGTGGATGTGCGCCGTCGTAAAGGGATACCCCTACGTGATGCGCAATTCCGATAACCCGGAGGAGCGTTTCGGCGTTCCGTTCGATACGCCGCTGTTCCACTGGTACGACGAGGGCGACCGAAACCGCCAGCTCAAGGCGTGGTGCAAGGAGACCTTCGATATCGATGCCGACCTGGTTGCCAAGGCTACCGAGCAGGCGGACCGCGCGCAGGAGACGTTTGAGAACCAGCTGCAGCTGCGCGGCAGGCAGGTGCTCGAGAACGTGCGCGAGGACGGCGGCTACGCGGTGGTGATCGCTTCGCGCCCGTACCACAACGACCCGCTGGTCAACCACGGGCTGCCCAAGCTCTTCTCTGAGCGCGGCATCCCCGTGCTGACGCCCGATGCGGTGCCGGGGGTCTGCAACGTCGATCTTTCCAACAGCCGCATCGACATCGTGAACAACTACCATGCGCGCATGCTGTCGTGCGCGGTCATCGTCGCATCGACGCCCGAGCTCGAGCTCGTGCAGATGGGCAGCTTCGGCTGCGGCCACGATGCGTATCTCACCGACGAGATCGCGCGCATGATGGGCGAGATGGGCTCCAAGGTTCCGATGATGATCAAGCTCGATGAGAGCGACGTCGCCGGTCCCATGGGCATTCGCGTGCGTTCGTTTATCGAGTCGGTCAACCGTCGTCGCGCGGAGGAGCGTGCCGAGGGCGCCCGGGTGCACGCGGTCCATCCGCTCGACGACCCGTATAAGGTCAAGTACACCAAGCGCGACCGGCACGACAAGATCGCGCTGGTCCCCAACACCTCCCATGCGTTCTGCAGGCTCATGACCGCGGCGATGCGCAATCAGGGCGTGCGCGCCGAGGCCCTTGATATCGGGCGCGAGGATGCCATCCGCCTGGGCAAACGCTATGTGCACAACGACATCTGCTTCCCCGCGCAAATCGTGATCGGCGAGGCGCTCGCGGCACTCAAGAGCGGTAAGTACGACCCGCACGACGTCGCCGTGGTGACTGGCAAGTATATCGGCGACTGCCGCCTGACGCACTACATGCCCCTGCTGCGCCGCGCGCTCGACGACGCGGGATACGACTATGTCCCGGTGCTCACCAACGACGACGTCGATGCCCACAATGCGCATCCGGGCTTCAAGCTCGGCCTTGGCCCGAGCATCCAGATCGCCTACGGTCTTCCCATGATCGATGCCCTCGAGGCCATGCTTAGGCGCATCCGTCCCTATGAGCTCGAGAAGGGCGCGGCGGACGCTGCGTTCGACCGCGCGCTCGATGAGGTTATCGAGGGCATGGAGCGCTCGGGGCTGAGAGGCCAGGCGACGGGCTTCAAACGCGCGCTTGCGATCATGGACGCCGTTCCGTACGACCGCTCGAACCCGCATCCGACCGTTCTCATCGTGGGCGAGTACCTGCTCAATTTCCATCTCGGCGCCAACCACGAGATCGAGCGCTACCTCGAGGACAACGGGCTCGAGGTCATCGAGGCGCGCATGACCGACGTGATCCGCAAGACCTATTTCTACAAGCATGCGCAGTCGCGCGAGTTCCACGTCGACCTGTCGCTGCCCGAAAAGGCCTGGTACGCCACGGCGGACAACCTGTTCGAGCTCGCGCACGACCGTTGCGACCGCCTGGGCGCGGCGAGCCCGCTCTACGAGCCGCCGACGCGCATGCCCGAGCTCGTGCGCGCGAGCGATAAGATCCTGCACCATACGTTCGATGCGGGCGAGGGCGTGCTGATTCCGGCGGAGATCCTCGAGCACGCCAAGCGCGGCTGCCGCAACTTCGTGATCCTGCAGCCGTTCGGGTGTCTGCCCAACCATGTCGTGGGGCGCGGGCTCATCCATGCGCTCAAGGAGCAGTATCCCACGGCGCAGTTCCTGCCGCTCGACTACGATCCCGACGTGAGCTTCGCCAACGTGGAGAACCGTCTTCAGATGCTCATCATGAACGCCAAGGCGCAGGGGTGCGGTGAGGCGCATGGCGAGACCGCGTAAGGACGCCGATGCGCCCGATGCACGCACCCGTATCATCGAGGCGTTTTGGGAGCTCATCGAGAACAACAGCATCTTCGAGCTGTCGGTTGGCGAGGTGACCCGCGCCGCCCAGTGCAATCGCGGAACGTTTTACTACTATTTTCACGATTTCGATGAACTCGTCGCCATCGCCATAGCCCAGCTGCTGCAGGATAACGAGCTCATCACCGATGCCCTCTGGCATTTTTCGAGCGAGGGCGACCTTTCGGCGTTCGACCGGCGCGACGTCCGCTGCCTGCTGCGGCGCATCGTCATCACCATGAGGGCGGGTGCCGCCGAGCAGGTCGAGCAGGGCATCCATACGATCATCATCGACCGCGTGAGAGAGATCGTCCACCCCGACGGAGAAGAGCTCAAGGCAGATTCGAGCTTTGCGGTGGGCTTTCTGGTCTCGGGCATCATGGGCTTTGTGATGGCGGTCGGCTTTGCCCGGGAGGGCGGCGAGGAGATAGACCTCGAGCAGCTGGGGGACAGCGCGTGCGCGTACCTGAGGGCGGTCGCCATGCAGACGGTTGAAACGGTCGCGCAAGTCGAGGGCGTCGATACATCCGAGCTGCTCGAACGCGTCTCCAAGGAGGCCGATGCCTATCGCGCATCGCGTGCGACGAGTCCCGACGTGGTGAAAGACGTCTAGGGTTTCTCTTGCGGGGCGCCCGTCGCGCATCGCGCGGTGAGTCCCGCGATGCGGTCATAACCTGCATTCATGTGAGCCGGGTTTATAGATATTCCTCCAGCTGTTAACATATACTCCATATGGGTAAAGAGACCAAAGCGCTGCCGCGGGGCGGCGCTTTGCGTTTGAAAAACTAGCTCGTCTAAGAGGAACTAGCATGTTAGACCGTTTTACCGATCGCGCGCGCAAGGTCATGTCCATGGCCAAGCAAGAAGCGCTCGATCTTCACTCAAATAAGGTGGGTACCGAGCACCTGCTGCTCGCACTTGCCAAGGAGGACGAGGGCATCGCTGCCGAGGCGCTGCGCTCGCTCGACATCTCCTACGATGACATCATGGATACCCTCAAAGAGGTCCAGACCACGGTCCCCGAGCCCAGCGAGGAGACCGAGGCCGCCAAGCTCGCCTTTACGCCGCTCGTCATTAGCGTGATGGAGCGCTCCTTCCGCGTGGCGCGTGAGAACAACCAGACCTACGTGTCGACCGAGCACTTGCTGATCGGCATCGTCGAAGAGGGCAACGGCATGGCCATGGACATCCTCATGCGTCTGGGTGTGTCGTCCGCCTCCATCAAAAAGGCTATCGAGAAACTCACTGCCAAGGACCAGGATAAGAAGCGTCCGCTCGCCGGCGCCGGTG
>CABUZF010000061.1 GCA_902495985.1 uncultured Collinsella sp. | reverse complement strand
CTGGATGATGACCTCACCAGGGCGATCGCCGCGACCGGCGCGGCCCGCGACCTGCTCCAGCAAATCGTAGGCGCGCTCCCCCGCTCTAAAATCGGGCAGCTTTAATGCAAAGTCGGCATTGACCACGCCCACAAGCGTGACCTCGGGAAAGTCAAGGCCCTTGGCGATCATCTGCGTGCCCAGCAGCACCGCACAATCGGCGGCATCGAACTGCTCGAGCAGTTTTTTGTGCGCATCCTTGCCGCGCGTGGAATCGGCATCCATGCAAATGATGGCGACATCCTCGGGCAGCATCTGGTGCACTGCGTCCTCGATCTGCTGAGTGCCCAGGCCCATTTTTGCCAGATAGCGGCTACCGCATTTGGGGCAACGACTCGTGGGCGCGGGATACGGCTGCACGCGCCAAGACGATCCGCAGGTGTGACACTGCAGCGTGTGCGTGCGCTCGTGATACGTAAGCGCGGTGGAGCAGTGGTTGCAGGTTGGGACGCAGCCGCACTCGCGGCACATCAGGAACGGCGCAAAGCCACGGCGGTTATGTAGTAGCACTGCCTTCTCGCGGCGCTCGACCACACGCTCCAGACCTTCCATCAAGGGTTTTGAGAACATAGAGCGGCTGCCGTGCGAGAACTCGCGGCGCAGGTCGGCAATGCGGACTGTCGGCAGCACGGCGTGTCCCGGGCGCTCGGGCATCTCGACGCGCGTCCAGGTGGCACCGTTATACGTGCCACGGCGGCAGCGGTCGAGGGCCTCGGCCGAGGGCGTGGCGGAGCCCAACACGAGCGGGCAGCGGTAGCGCCGCGCCATCTCGGCCGCCACCTCGCGCGCATGGTAGCGCGGACTAGAGCCCTGCTTGTAGCTGGTCTCGTGCTCCTCGTCGATGATGATGAGACCAAGGTCGCTGAGCGGGCAAAAGAGCGCCGAGCGGGCGCCGACTACCACGCGGGCCGCACCGCTGGCGACCATATCCCACTGGTCCAGACGCTCGCCGGCCGAAAGGCGCGAATGGAACACGGCGACCGTCTCGCCAAAGCGCGAACGGAAGCGGCCGACGGTCTGGGCCGTAAGCGAGATCTCGGGCACGAGCACGCAGGCCGAACGGCCGGTCGCCAGCACGCGCTCAATCGCCGAGAGGTAGACCTCGGTTTTGCCGGAGCCGGTGACGCCGTCGACCAGCACCACGTCGCCATGAGCGTCCAGACGGGCGCGCTCAATCTGCGCGAGTGCCTGTTGCTGGCCGTTGGTAAGAGAGACCGGCGCCTTGCCGCTTGCCGAGGACAGCGTGGTCTGCTCGCTGCAACCGCGCCAGGCACGGCGCTCCTCCACCACCACGACGCCGCGTTTTTCGAGCGCCTTGATGGTCGCCGACATACTGTTATAGAGCAGGTTGAGGTCGCGCGTCGTGACCGGGCCGCACTGGAGCGCCTCGATGAGCTGACGCTGACGGACCGCGGTCTTTGGCGGCGTGTAGTCGAAACCCTCGGGCGTGAGCATGACCCAGCGGTTTTGGATGGGTTTGACTGCGGGGCGCTCAACGGTCCACACGCCGTCATCGCCCTTGACCACGCGCGGGCTTCCGCCCGGAGGCAAGAACAGGCGCAGGCACTCGGAAAGCGTCGCAACATACTCGCGGCTCATCCAACGTGCAATACGGGCGGACTCGGCGCCAAAGAGCGGTTTGCTGAGGATGGTCTCGATGGGCTTGATGCGCGCGGTGTCGAGGGTAATGTTGCCTTGCAAGTCGCCCAGTTCGGGCGCAATATCGACGATATAGCCTGCGGCGGCACGGTTGCCAAAGTGGACCAGGACCGTGGATCCGATCTGCGCTTCGCTAGCAAGGGGTTGAGGAATGCCATAGGCAAACGGCTCGGACAGCGCACGCGTCGGGATGTCGAGAACCACGCTCGCATAGGCGGCGATGGGCTCAGGTGCGGGCTCGGGCTGCGCCGGGGCGGCGGCAGGAGCCGCGGACTTCGGAGCTTCCTCCGGTTCCGGCGAACCAAACAGCGAAAGTTGCTCGACCATGGCCCCAGCACCTCCTATCCCATACGTCTACAAAAACAAGAGCCCCGCTCGGGTGAACGGGGCTCGGATACATACGTTTACGCTGCTGCTACAGCGCCATCGTGCGGGCGCGATCGATGCGCGCCAGGCAGTCGTCGCGACCGACGAGCGCCATGGTCTCGCCCAGCGGAGGGCTCACCATGTTGCCGCAGACGGCGACGCGCACGGCTTGGAACACCACGCGCTTCTTGAGGTCCATCTGCTCGGGCAGCGGCTCAAGCGCGGCGTCGATGTTGGCAGCCGTCCACTCGTCCACGCCCTCGAGCGCGGCCTTGGCGGCATCCAGAATGGCGCCCATGCCTTCCTTGGCCAGGCCCTTGTTAACTGACTTCTCGTCATACTCGAGCGTCTCGGCCGTAGCGAAGATGGGAGCGGCGACGGTCACGGCGTCGGCCGGCATCTTGGTGCGCGGCTTGACAATGGCGGCAAGCGCGTCGATCCAGTCCTCGCCGTACTCGACATTACCCTCGATGAGACCCGCCTCGTGCAGCTCGGGAACCATGATCTCGTCGGCAAACTGAGCATCGGACATGCCATTGATGTACTCGGCGTTGACCCAGTCGAGCTTCTTGGGGTCGAAGGTCGCCGGGTTCTTGGAGATGCGGTCGAGCGAAAACTTGCTGGCCAGGACATCGCGCGGGATGATCGTGGTCTCGCCGTCGAGCGACCAGCCGAGCAACGCCAGGTAGTTGACGAAGGCGTCGGACAGGTAGCCGGCGTCGCGGTACTCCTCCACCGAGGTGGCGCCGTGGCGCTTGGAGAGCTTCTTGCCGTCGGCGCCCAGGATCATGGAGATGTGGGCGAACGTAGGCACGGGCGCGCCGAGGGCCTCATAGACCATGACCTGACGCGGGGTGTTGGACAGGTGGTCGTCGCCGCGGATGACATGGGTGATCTTCATCATGGCGTCGTCGACGACGGTCGCGAAGTTGTACGTGGGCGTGCCGTCGGAGCGGAAGATGACAAAGTCGTCGAGCTCCTTGGCGTCGAAGGTCACCTCACCGTGGACGGCGTCGTGGATAACGACGTCGCCGCGGTCCTCGGGCACCTTGATGCGCAGGACGTACGACTCGCCGGCCTCAATGCGACGGCGGGCCTCCTCGGGATCAAGATCGCGGCAACGGCGCTGATAACCCTGGAAGGGTTCCTTGCGCTCCTGCGCAGCCTTGCGGTCGGCGTCGAGCTGCTCCTTGGTGCAGAAGCAGGGATATGCTTTGCCCTCGTCCCAAAGCTTCTGGGCGGCCTGCTTGTACAGGTCCAAGCGCTCGGTCTGGGCGTAGGGGCCAAAATCGCCGCCCACCTCGGGACCCTCGTCCCAGTCCAGGCCCAGCCAACGCATGGCGCGCAGGATGATCTGCGTGTTCTCGTCGGTGGAGCGGGTGGGGTCGGTGTCGTCGATGCGCAGGATGAACGTGCCGCCGTTTGCGCGGGCAAAAGCCCAGTTATAGATAGCGGTGCGGGCGCCGCCGATGTGCAGCTTGCCCGTCGGTGAGGGTGCAAAGCGGACGCGAACGTCTGATGCCATGGAAATCTCCTCGATTGCAGGATGGATGTCTAACCGCACCAGTATAAAGCATCAAAGCAACCTCCGCACAAAGGGCACCGACCTACTCATTGGGGACATACTCATTGGGGACAGACTTGACCTACTCATTGGGGACAGACTTAAATGACCATTCTTTGGGCAACCTGTCGGCACTTAGGCAAGGCTGGTCATTTATGTCTGTCCCCAATGAGTAGGTGCGGAAAGGGTGTGAATGTTTGATTTACGCGCTATGATGTGCCCTTGCATAGAGAGTCCGGCGGAATGGTAACGGTCGCCGGGACACGTTTTTGAAAGGACAATCATGTCAGAAGAACTTCGTTCCATCCCGCCCCAACACGGGTCCTTTGTTTTTACGTCGGAGTCGGTGGCCGAAGGTCATCCCGATAAGATCGCTGACCAGATCAGCGACGCCGTCCTCGACGCAATCCTCGCCAAAGAAATAGAGCTCCAGGAGCAGGGCTACATCGCCCCCAACGGCGTGCCTGCCAACGTGGAGAACGTCCGCTGCGCCTGCGAGACCCTCGTGACCACCGGCACCGTCATCGTCGCCGGCGAGATTCGCACCCAGGCCTACGTAGACGTTCAGGAAATCGCCCGTGGCGTTATCCGCCGCATTGGCTACAACCGTGCCAAGTTCGGTTTTGACTGCGACACCTGCGGCGTCATGAGCCTCATCCACGAGCAGTCGCCCGATATCGCCCAAGGCGTTGACGAGTCCTTCGAGACCCAGACCGGCGCTACCACCGACCCGATCGACCTGATCGGTGCCGGCGACCAGGGCATGATGTTCGGTTATGCCTCCAACGAGACCAAGACCCTCATGCCCATGCCACACTACCTGGCAAGCCGCCTGGCCGAGCGCCTGGCCGCCGTGCGTCACGTCGGAACCCTGCCCTACCTGCGTCCCGACGGCAAGACCCAGGTCACCGTGCGCTACGAGGAAGGCAAGCCCGTCGAGGTCACGACCATCGTCATCTCCACGCAGCACGCCGCCGAGATCGAGGACATGGGCAAGATCAAGGCCGACCTCATCGAGCACGTCATCACCCCGGTCATGGCTGCCGAGAACATGCCGTGGGATAACGCCGACATCTACGTGAACCCCACCGGTCGCTTTGTCGTGGGCGGCCCCATGGGCGACACGGGCCTCACCGGCCGCAAGATCATTGTCGACACCTACGGCGGCTACGGCCGTCACGGCGGCGGAGCCTTTAGCGGCAAGGACTGCACCAAGGTCGACCGCTCCGCCGCGTATGCCGCGCGCTGGGTCGCCAAGAACGTGGTCGCCGCCGGCCTTGCCGACCGCTGCGAAGTCGAACTTGCCTACGCCATCGGCGTTTCCAAGCCCCTCTCAATCATGGTCGACACCTTCGGTACCGCACATGTTGCCGAGGACAAGATCGTCGAGGCCGTAGAGAAGACCTTCGACCTGCGCCCGGGCGCCATCATCCGCGACCTGGACCTGCGTCGCCCCATCTACGAAAAAACGGCGGCCTACGGTCACTTCGGCCGCGAAGACGCCGACTTCACCTGGGAGAAAACCGACCGAGTCGAAGAGCTAAAAGCAGCCTGCGGCCTGTAAGCTAATGAGAAAAGCCGCAGCCAAATAGAAACGCATCAAAAGAGGTACCGAAACAACCGGTACCTCTTTTTTATTTAAAGGTGGTGAAGATGAGCCGACCTGGGACATGGAATAGGTCACAGGCCGATAAATTTTGCAGCAGAGCGACTCCAACCATGTATCCTAAGTTCCGAGGGCTTTAGTATTTGGTCGATCGCGAGTTCCGCACGAGCCGGAGGCCACTTAATGTGGCCTCCGTGCGAGCAGGACTGTCCGAGCAGGCGACCAAATACTAAAGCCCTCGGAACGGCGGGACAGAGTATGCCCCGCCCCTCGGGACGACGGGATAGAACAGGAGCGCATATGGCAGGCAAGCCGCAAACACTAGCTACGACCTCGGCATTCGAGATCTTGGGCCCCGTCATGGTCGGCCCCAGTTCGTCACACACCGCCGGCGCCCTGCGCTGCGCCCAAGTTGCCGCCAGCCTGTTGGAAGGCTGCATCACCAAGGTCACCTTTGGCCTGTGGAACTCCTTCGCCCACACCTACCGCGGCCACGGCACCGACCGCGCGCTCGTCGCGGGCATCCTGGGCCTCGACACCGATGACGAGAACATCAAGCAGGCCTTCGACCTCGCAAGCGAGCAGGGCCTCGAATATCACTTTGACATCAGGGGCGACGACGCCTCCATCCACCCCAACACCGTCGACATCGAAATGGTCGACGACACGGGCGCCACGGCACAGGTCCGCGGCGAGAGCCTGGGCGGCGGCAAGATGCGCATCAGCCGCATTAACGGCGTCGGCGTCGACATCTCGGGCATGTATTCCACGCTCTTCGTGGCGCACAAGGACGTCCCCGGTGTACTCGCCGCGCTCACCAACCTGCTCGCCTACGCCCACGTGAACATCGCATTCTGCCGCACCTACCGCACCGAAGTGGGCGGCCAGGCCTACTCCGTCTTTGAGACCGACGGCGCGCCCGACGACACCGTTATCCCGATGCTACGCAAGCTCGACAATGTTGATTACGCGACCTTTATCGAGCTCCCCGGTTCTGCCTCGTCGCTCTCCCCCGGCGTCTCGGCCAAGGAAATCTTCGACGACGGCGAGCAGCTGCTCGATGCGTGTGAGGAACAGGGGCTCAGCATCGGCGCCGTCATGGCCGTTCGCGAGGCGCGTCTGACCGGCGAGGCCCACGCCGTCGCCGCCATGCGCCGCGTGCTCGACGTCATGCGCGAGGAGACCACGACCCCACTCGCAAATCCGCTGCGCTCACTCGGCGGGCTTATCGGCGGCGAGGCTAAACTCGTCGATGCCACAGGCCGCAACGATTTGAGTGAAAGCCTGATGGGCGTCGTCCAGACCGACGCCGTGGCCCGCGCGATGGCCGTGCTCGAGCGTTCCGCCACGATGGGTGTGATCGTCGCAGCTCCGACGGCAGGATCCGCGGGTGTTGTGCCCGGCTGCGTGCTGGCGCTTGCCGATCGCCTGCAGCTCGACGACGAGCAGGTCATGGACGCGCTCTACTGCGCAGCCGCCATCGGCCTCAACCTCACCACGAGCGCCTGCGTCGCCGGTGCCGAGGGAGGATGCCAGGCCGAGGTTGGAAGCGCTGCCGCCATGGCCGCCGCCGCACTGGTCCAGATGCTGGGAGGCACGCCGGAGCAGGCGCTCGATGCCAGCTCCATCGCACTGAGCAACCTGCTGGGCCTCGTTTGCGACCCCGTCGGCGGCCTTGTCGAGGT
>CABUZF010000060.1 GCA_902495985.1 uncultured Collinsella sp. | reverse complement strand
GCCCTTGCCGCGCTGATTGAGGATAGCGTCGATGGCGATGGCGGTCTTACCGGTCTTACGGTCGCCGATGATGAGCTCACGCTGACCACGGCCGATAGGCACCATGGAGTCGATGGCCAACAGGCCGGTCTGAACCGGCTCGCACACCGGGGTACGGTCGATGACGCCGGGGGCCTTGAACTCGATAGGACGACGGTGCGTGGCGACAATGTCACCCAGGCCGTCGATGGGCTGGCCGAGCGGATTGACGACGCGACCGAGCATGGCACGGCTCACGGGGATATCCATAACGCGGCCAGTGGTGCGGCACTCGTCGCCTTCCTTGATGGAGTCGACGGCACCAAACAGAACGGCGCCGACCTCGTCACGGTCAAGGTTCTGGGCAAGGCCGAAGACGGTCTCACCGGTATCGGAGCTCTTGAACTCCAGAAGCTCGCCTGCCATGGCGCTCTTGAGGCCGGAGACGCGCGCGATGCCGTCGCCTACCTCGTCGACCGTTGAAACCTCATGCGTATCGACCGTCGCGGAGAGGCTCGTGAGCTGCTCCTGCAGTTTCTTGGCGATATCCTGGGCATTGAGGGTTTCGGACATTAGGCTTCACCTCCGTACGAATTAGCAGAGTTTGCGAGGGTCTCCTGCGCGATGCGCAGCTGCGTCTTGACGGAGATGTCACGACGCTCGCCGCGGGCCTCGAGCACCAGGCCGCCCACGATAGACGGGTCGACCTGCTCGATAAGGAATACCTTGCGGCCGAAGTCCTGCTCGCATTTCTTAGTGATGGTTTGACGCAGCTCGTCGTCGAGCGGGATCGCCGTGGTGACGGTCACGCCCACTACATCCTCGTCTTCCTCGGCAACATACTTAAAGGCAGCTGCCACCTTGGGAAGAAGGTCGAGCTGGTCGCGCTTGGACATGGTGTCGAGCACGGCGACGATCTCAGGGCTGGCGCTAGCCAGGCGCTCGATCATCTCGAGGTCCTCGAACACATGGTTCTCGGCCTTGGCGGCTTCCAAAAGGGAGCGCGCGTAGGTCTCGAGCACCTTGTCCTGATAGCGGCTAGTCGGCATTCAGGCTACCTGCTTCCTGGATGTAGCGCTCGATGAGCTTCTTCTGCTCGGACTCGTCCTCGAGTGCCTCGCCCACGATCTTGGTGGCGACGGCAACGGACAGGTCGGCGATGGAGCTCGCGGCACCGGCGTAGATGGACTTGCGCTCGTCCTCGACGGTCGTATGGGCCTTGGCGATGATCTCCTCGGCCTCCTTGTGAGCAGCCTCGATGATACGGGCACGCTCGGACTCGGCGTCCTTACGGGCCTCGAGAACGATGTCGGCAGCCTGACGACGGGCGTCGGTGACGATCGAGTCGGACTCAGCGCGCTTGGCGATGGCCTCCTGCTTGGTCTTCTCGGCCTCGTCGAGGCTCTCCTCGATCTTCTTGCCGCGCTCCTCCATGGTTTTCATGATGCCCGGCAGGGCGACCTTTGCCAGCACGATCCAGATGATCAGGAAGGCGATAAGCGCCGGGATGAACTCCGCCATCTTAGGGATGAGGATGTCCGCACCGGCAGCGCCGTCCTCGGCGAACGCGGAAACCGGCATAAGCAGCGCGGCCGCGGACGCGGAGAGTGCGATCGCGCTCTTCTGGGATGAAAGATTCATACTTGACGCTCCGTGCTATTTAACGATCAGCGCGACAACGAAGCCGATCAGAGCCAGAGCCTCGCCGAAGGCGGAGCCCATGATGAAGACGGTGAACACGCGGCCCTGGACCTCAGGCTGACGGGCCATAGCACCCGTAGCACCCAGAGCAGACAGGCCGATAGCAAGACCAGCGCCGATAACACCGAGACCGTAACCGATAACTCCCACGATTCCTCCTTTGTCGTGCGTGTCTTATTTCACGCAGGATAACCTTTTTATAACTGCCGGGCTCCATGGGTACGGGCACCGACGGTTTAACGAATTACCTTACCTTTAAGGCGCGAACGGAAGACTACTCCTCCTCCGCGACCTCCTCTGCCTCGGAGACATACACGGCGGTAAGGACCGTGAAGACGTAAGCCTGGATGGCGCCGACCACAAGCTCGATCGCATAGATCAGGATGAGGATGGCAAGCCAGGCCAGCGAAGGCAGGGCGCCGACGGCGTGGGCCGCGGAAACCTGCTGAAGCAGCGGCTGCATGAACATGCTCGCCATGATGGCGAACGAGCCCATGACCACGTGTCCTGCGAACATGTTGCAGAACAGACGGACGGCGAGCGTGATGAGGCGCAGGAAGGTCGAGAAAAGCTCGACGACCCACACAAGCACGTTCATCGGGAAGCTCACGCCCTGCGGGGCGAGGCTCTTGATGTAGCCGATCACGCCGTGAGCCTTGCATCCGTAGTAGATGAAGTACACGAAGGCGAAGATGGCGAGCGCAGCGGTGGAGCCGATTGCGCCGGTGCCAGGCTTCATTCCCGGGATCAGGCCGATCATGTTATTGATCAGGATGAACAGGAAAAGCGAGCACAGGAACGGGAAGTGCTTCTTCCAGTTCTCACCCACAACGCCCTTGCCTATATCGTTCTCGACGTACTCGATGATGTACTCGAAACCGTTGACGAAGAAGCCCTTGGGAACCAGGGTCTGCTTCTTCTTGAACACGGCCAGGACGATCAGGAGCACGATCGTGGAGACGATCAGCCAAAACGAGTACTGCGTGATGCCGCAGCTCAGATCGCCCACGACAGGGGTGGAGCTGAACTCGCTGACCAGATGATTAATCTCATCAGGCAGCTTTTCAAAAATTTCCACGACTTACCTTTCGACCTCATGAGGATCTCGCAGCGCCTTGGCGACGCGAACCGTGCAGGCGGCCATAAAGGCCACGAAGCCGATCGCCTCGCCCAGGAGGAACATGCGAAATGCCTCTCCGAACAACGCAAACACAACCAAGGTAAAGACGAGCAGGGCGACTGCCGAGACCGCCAGACTCACCATACCCTTGAGCATGTCCGCATTCTGCTTATCGTCAAGAACCGGCTTGAGCGTAAAGACAAAGGGAAGGAAGGCAATTGCGCCCGCGATGGCGCCTGCAACGATAGCGAGCAGATCGGCTATCTGAAACACTGGCGTCCTCACTTTCCTTTTTAACGCTTCACAGAACAGTTCCCGCCAAACATTGGTGACTATTGTACGAGCCAATCGCTAAAGTACAACCGTAAAACAAACGGTTAATACGCACCTGTACGTTTTCTTAAGGCCTTCTTTATGCCGCCGGTACGGTAATACGTTTTTTCGAACCCCTCAGCGCAAAACGTCCGTTAACAGAAGTGCGCGTGGACGACTTTTGCTCGCCCGCGCGCACCATTTCTTCGTATTTGTGACCGTAGCCGACAAGGCCCAACGGCTAGAGCGTACCGTAGATGCGGTCGCCGGCGTCGCCCAGGCCCGGAACGATGTAGGCGTCCTCGTTGAGATGGTCGTCGATGGCGCACGTATAAATATGTACGTCGGGGTCCTTTTCGGTCAGTGACTTGAGGCCCTCGGGCGCGGCGACGATACACAGCATGCGGATATCCTTGACACCGCGCTCGCGCAGGTAGCTGATGGCCATCTCGGCCGAACCGCCCGTGGCGAGCATGGGGTCGACAACCAGGCAGATGCGCTGATCGATATCCTTGGGCATCTTGCAGTAATACTCATGCGGCTCGTGGGTGACCTCGTCGCGCTCCATACCGATGTGGCCCACGCGAGCCGAGGGTACCAAGTCGAGGATACCGTCGACCATGCCGAGGCCCGCACGCAGGATGGGAACGATGGCGAGCTTTTTGCCGGCAAGCTGCTTAAACATGGCGGTGGTGATGGGGGTCTCGACCTCGACGTCTTCCATGGGCAGGTCGCGCATGGCCTCGTAGCCGTCAAAAAGTGCGAGCTCGCGCACGAGCTGGCGGAACTGGTTGGTGCCGGTGCTCTTGTCGCGCAGGATCGACAACTTGTGCTGGACGAGCGGGTGATCGACAAGGGTCACACGGGACGTATCGTAGGTGACGGTCATGGGTTGATGCCCCTTTCATTGCGGCCGGAAGATGGCCTTGCTGACAAGGCGCATGGCGATGTTGTTGCCGCGCGCCGTGCATAAGTTTAACGGTTTGTTGTATCGAGCAGCTCGTCGCAACTCTACTGAGCGGTGTTGAGCGAACGCTTGACGGCATCACGCCAACCAGCGAGGTTGCTCTCACGGCGCTCGGCGGACATGTGAGGATGGAAGACTTTGACGATCTGAGCGTTTTGCTCCAGCTCCTCCAAATCCTCCCAATAGCCGACAGCAAGGCCCGCCAAGTACGCGGCGCCAATCGCCGTGGTCTCCACCGTCTCGCACTGCAGCACGGGGATATCCAGCAGATCAGCCTGGAATTGCATGATGAACTCGTTGCGCGAGGCACCGCCGTCGACAGACAGGCGCTCAATCGAAAGTCCCACGTCCTGCTCCATGGCGCGTAGCACGTCATAACTCTGGTAGGCCATGGACTCGCAGGCCGCACGCACAATGGTCGCGCGACTCGAGGCGCCGGTCAGGCCGCACACGATACCGCGAGCACGCGGGTCCCACCAGGGAGCGCCCAGGCCAGCGAAGGCGGGGACGAAGTAGCAGCCCTCGTTGTCGTTGATCGAAGCGGCAAGTTGCGCGGATTCGCTCACGCTCGAGATAATGCCCATGTTGTTGCGCAGCCAGTTCATGGTTGAGCCGGCGGCAAAGATAGAACCCTCGAGCGCATAGCTGATCTTGCCGTCTGCGGCGATACCGATCGTGGAGACCAGACCGTTCTTGGATTCGACGACCTCGTCGCCGGTGTTCATGAGCATAAAGCAACCCGTGCCATAGGTGTTTTTGGTCTGGCCGGGATGGAAGCAGCAGTGGCCGAACAGCGACGCCTGCTGGTCGCCCGCCACGCCCATGATGGGTGGCATGTTGGTCATGATGTCGCTCGCGACGCGGCCGTAGTCGCCCGAGCTCCAACGAACCTCGGGCATCATGGAACGTGGAACGTCAAAGAGCGCCAGCAGGTCGTCGTCCCAATCGAGCGTATGGATATTAAAGAGTGCCGTGCGGCTGGCATTGGTGTAGTCGGTAGCAAAGACCTGACTGCCGGTGAGGTTGTAGATGAGCCAGGTGTCGATGGTGCCGAACATGAGGTCGCCCGCCGCCGCGCTCTCACGCGCACCGTCGACGTTGTCGAGGATCCACTGCACCTTGGAAGCCGAGAAATACGGATCGAGCGTGAGTCCCGTGCGGGAGCGCACCAGCCCTTCTGCGCCCTGCTCGACCAGCTCGTCGATCAGAGGTGCGGTGCGACGGCATTGCCACACGATGGCGTTATAGATGGGTTGGCCGCTTATGCGGTCCCACACCACCGTGGTCTCGCGCTGGTTGGAGATACCGATGGCGGCGATGCGGTCAGAATGGATGCCGCTCTTAAACTGGACCTCCATCATCACGCCGATCTGGCTGGCAAGCACCTCCGTGGGATCCTGCTCCACCCAGCCGGGGCGCGGGAAGCTGGTTTTGACGCCACGACGCGCCTGGGCGACGATGCAGCCGTACTCGTCGACGATGGTCGCGAGTACCGAGGTAGTGCCGCAGTCGAGCGCCATGATGTAGGAACCGCCAAAGCTAAACGAGGCATCTTCCATACCCAGGCTACCTAGATTCAACGACATCGCTTAAACCTTTCTATTGCATCGGGTCGAACAGGACCCGTTCGATCTCTGATGCGGGAAGCGCGCCTTGGCGCAGGATCTGGAGCTCGCCGTGCTGAAACGACACGATGGTTGAGGCGTCGCGACACGGGGTCTCACCGGCGTCGACGGCCACATCGACCCCCTCCAGGATGCGCTCCTCCACCGTGGCAAAACTTGCCGGCGCGGGCGCGCCATGCGTGTTGGCGCTGGTGCAGGCAAGAGGGCTGCCGCAGGCGCGGATGAGCGCCTGCACCACGGGCGAGGCCGAAGCGCGAAGTGCCACCGTGTCGTCGGCGGCGCGCATAAAGGTCGGCACGCAGGGGGCCGCCTTAACCACGATAGTCAGGGCACCCGGCCAGCATCGTCGGGCGAGCACGCGGGCCTCATGAGGGATATCCACGCCATAGCGATCGAGTGCCTCGGCATCATCGACCAGCCAGGCAACCGTTTGGGTGAGCTCGCGCTGCTTGAGGGTAAAGATACGACGATAGCCGGTACCGAGTGCGGGGACCGCGGCGCCGTTGACGGTGGCCTGCGGATCGCGCGGCCACGATGGGAATTCGCTTGTATCTTGGGGCACGGCGTCCGAGAAGGCATTGACCGCCACGGCGACACCGTAGACCGTCTCGGTTGGAATAAGCGCCAGGCCGCCGCGACCGAGTAGCTCGGCCGTGCGCTCGACTGCAAGCCGATGCGGCTCGCGCGCTCCCTCGTATACCCGATAGACCGTCTGCATGTGTATGCCAGCCCCTTACGCTCTGGTGCAAGTTTGTTTACTGTGGGGCATTCTCGCACGAAACGTTCAACCTATTTGCCCAGAGCGCATGTTGGTTTGGTGAGCGGCTCTAGTAGTCGGTGAAAGTGAGGGGGTTAATTGAAGATTTTTAGCGCGCAAGCGTAACGGTACGATCGGGAAACTCGATGCTTGCAACCAGTTTTCCGCCGAGGCTCTCTGCGTACCTGCTCAGCGTGTCAAGCCTCATCGAACCCAATTCCCCACGCTCGAGCTCGGATACGCGTTTTTGAGAAACGCCCATCGATTGGGCGACCGACGCCTGTGTTAGATCTTTTAGCCTGCGAGTCTGAGCAAGCTTATAGGCTTCGATACGATCGCGAGTCCTCTCCTGCTCGGCGGTAATGGAGTCGCGTGTTATCCCGCGAGATTCCATATACTCATGCAGTTCCATCTCGATCGAGCCTC
>CABUZF010000059.1 GCA_902495985.1 uncultured Collinsella sp. | reverse complement strand
CAAGCTGGCTCGTGAAGGCGATGACGCGGTCGTGCTCGGCGGCGCTGGTCACGCTGAACTTGCCAAAGCCCAAGGGGCGCACCATCTCGCGCACCTGGCCCAAAAGCTCTAGCTTGAGCGCATCGTCCACCGCGGGTGGCACGAGCACGAGCGGGGCGCCCTGGAACAGGTCGGCACGGGAGTGAGCGTAGCCTGAGAACTGGGTGCCCGCCATGGGGTGCGCGCCCACAAAGTAAAAGCCGTGCTCGCGGGCAAGCTCAAAGGCACGCTCACACACGATGCCCTTGACGCCCACGGTGTCGATCACCACGGGGCCCATGATGGCTTCGGTGTCGGTGGCATCGGCGAGTGCCTGGGCGTGCGCCTCGAGCCACTCGATGCAGGCCTCGGGGTAGCATGCCAGGACGATGATGTCGCACTCGCCGAGCGTTTCGTCGTTGAGCTCGCCGGCGACGGTGCCCATGCTGGCGGCCGTCATCACGTCATCGTCGGGGTCCCAGGCAAGCACGCGAACGCCCGCCTGCGCATAGCCGCGGGCAAAGCTGCCGCCGATCAGGCCCAAGCCGACGATGCCGGCGCACTTGGGTCCGCCCTGGTTGACGCGTGCGTTTCTCACCGTACCCATGGTCTACTCCATGGTTTCTTGGCAGACGACCTCGCGGATAGCGCGGATGCGGCACATGGTGTCGTCGAACTGGTCGGGCGTGAGGGCCTGGGCGCCGTCGGACCAGGCGCGGCTCGGGTCGTCGTGGACCTCGATCTCCAGGCCGTTGGCGCCGCAGGCGGTTGCAGCGAGCGCCATGGGCTCGACATAGCGGGTGTAGCCGGTGGCGTGGCTGGGGTCGGCGACGACGGGCAGGTGCGAAAGGTGGTGCAGCACCGGCACGGCGTTGAGGTCGAAGGTGTTGCGGGTGCGGGTCTCGAAGGTGCGGATACCGCGCTCGCACAGAATGACGTTGTCGTTGCCCTCGCTCATGATGTACTCGGCGGCCATGAGCAGCTCATCAATCGTGCCGGACATGCCGCGCTTGAGCAGAATCGGGGTCTGGGTCTTGCCGACCTCCTTGAGCAGGGGGAAGTTCTGGGCGTTGCGGGCGCCGATCTGCATGACGTCAATCTTCTTGTCAAGGAAGACCTGCACGTCGCGCGGGTCCATGATCTCGGTGACGATCGGCATGTCGAGCTCGGCAGACGCCTCGCACAGCAGGTCGAGGCCGGCGGGGCCCATACCCTGGTAGGCGTAGGGGGAGGTGCGGGGCTTGTAGGCGCCACCGCGCAGCATCGTGGCGCCGGCGGCCTTTACGCGGCGTGCGATGCGGATGAGGTTCTCGCCCTCGACGGAGCAGGGGCCGGCGATGACCTGGAACTGATCGCCGCCGATCTTGACGCCGTGGCCGCAGTCGATGACGGAGTCCTCGGGGTGGAACTTGCGATTTGCGCGCTTGAACGGCTCGGAGACGCGCTGCACGCGCTCGACGACATCCATGGACTCGAGCAGGAACGGGTCGATCTTGGTCGTATCGCCCACCAGGCCGATAATCGTCTCGTTCTCGCCGCGCGAGACGTCGGTCTTCAGGCCTTTTTTCTCAATCCAGCTGACGATATGGCCGACGGCCTCGTCGCTGGCGCTCTGCTTTAAAATTACAATCATGGTGTGCCTCTCACCTCGATGGATAACTTTTGCAAAAACGGCCCGCATTGCGAGCCGTGTATATATGGTGCATGAAAGTTTATACTATCTGACTCGCTTTTGCCTTCTAAAGTGGGCCGTTGCACCGCGTCTCCCACGTAATTGCAAAGCTTTTTCTTTTATTTTGATAGCCCGTGGTGCACTTGGGTATAATGCCAAACGTTGGCCCTATTAGCTCAGGGGATTAGAGCGTCTGCCTCCGGAGCAGAAGGCCGTTGGTTCGAATCCAACATGGGGCACCATCGAACGTAAGACCGTCCGAACCTCGCATGGTCCGGGCGGTTTTTCTTATACCGACGCGACGTGATGGGACGTGGTATGGCAGCAACGGATATCGAGCGCGGGCTTTCGACCGCCGAGGTCGAGGAGCGCATCGCCGCCGGTAAGATCAACCGCAGCATGGAGCTCAAGACCAAGTCGGTCAAAGAGCTCATCATCGAGAACCTCTGCACGCTGTTCAATTTGATCAACGTGATCTTGGCGTTCCTGGTTATTTTGACCGGTTCGTTTAAGAATCTGACGTTCCTGTTCGTGGTGTTCCTCAATACCGCCATTGGCGTCATTCAGTCCATGCGTTCCAAGAAGATGGTCGATAAGCTCACGCTGCTGACCTCCAAGAAGGCTATCGCGGTGCGCGACGGCGCCGAGGTGGAGCTCGACCTGGACCAGATCGTGCTCGACGACATCATCCGCCTGGGGCGCGGCGACCAGATTCCCGCTGACGCCGTGGTGGTTTCGGGCGAGGCGCTCGTGAACGAGAGCCTGCTGACGGGCGAGAGCGACCTTATTAAGAAACAGCCCGGTTCCGAGCTCATGAGCGGCAGCTTTATCGACTCGGGCCTGCTGCGCGCCCGCGTGATCCATGTCGGCGCCGACAACTACGTGGCCAAAATTAATAACGAGGCCAAATACGTCAAAAAGGTCAATTCCGAGATCATGAACGCGCTTAACGCCATCGTGCGCTTTGCGAGCATCATCATGATCCCGCTCGGTTTGGCGTTGTTTGCCTCGAGTGTGAGCGAGCTGTGGGATGCCGCGGGAACCCCGGGCGATAGCGCACTTTCGTGGTGCTTCTCCGAGCTGTTGGCTGGTCATGTGCCTTCGTCGGCGCTGCTGTCCACGGTGGGCGCCCTGCTGGGCATGATCCCGCAAGGCCTGGTGCTTCTGACCTCGTCGGTGCTCGCCATCGCCACGGTGCGCCTGGCTCGCCGCAAGGTGCTGGCACAGCAGCTCTACTGCATCGAGACGCTCGCTCGCGTCGACGTGCTGTGCCTGGACAAGACGGGCACCATCACGTCGGGCCGCATGGAGGTCGAGGGCACGTATCCGCTGCCGGTTGAGGGCGTGAGCCTAGGCGCCGGCTCGGACGCGGCGGCTGTTCCCGTCGATACCACGGTGCTCGATTTTGCGCTGGCTAACGTGGCGCGTGCGACTTCGGCCGATGCCAACGAGACCTGCCAGGCGCTGCTCAACTATTACGCCGACCGTCCGGTCGAGGTGTCTGAGCCGCTGTCGGTCATTCCGTTCTCGTCCTCCAAAAAGTGGAGTGGCGCGTCGTTTGCGCAGGGCTCCTATGTGATGGGTGCGGCGCAGTTTGTGCTCTCTGATCGTGTGTTTTCGCAGGTCGAGAACCGTGTCGCCGAGCTTGCCGATACCTGCCGCGTGCTCGTGGTGGCGCGCGTGGACGGCTTTACGCCCGATGGCGATATGGTGGGCGAGGCCGAGCCCGTGGGCTTTGTAACCATCCGCGACGAGATTCGTACCTCGGCGGCCGAGACTATTGGCTACTTTAACGAGCAGGGCGTGACCCTCAACGTGATCAGTGGCGACGACCCGCGTACGGTGTCGTCGATCGCGCGCGTGGTGGGCGTGCCGGGGGCGGACGCCTATGTAGACGCCACGACGCTCGATACGCCGGCCAAGCTCGATGCCGCAGTGGACCGCTACCATGTCTTTGGTCGTGTGACCCCGCAGCAGAAGCGCGAGCTCGTGCAGGCGCTCAAGCGCCGCGAGCACACCGTGGCCATGACGGGCGACGGCGTCAACGACGTGCTGGCGCTTAAGGAGGCCGACTGCTCCGTGGCCATGGCAGCCGGCTCCGATGCCGCGCGTAACGTGGCCGAGATCGTGCTTGTCGACAACGACTTTGCCTCGATGCCCGCCGTGGTGGCCGAGGGCCGTCGCTCCATCAACAACCTGCAGCGTTCGGCCTCGCTGTTCCTGACCAAGACGCTGTTTTCGATGGGCCTGGCGGCGCTGTGCATCGCGCTGCCGCCGTACCCCTTCGAGCCCATCCAGATGACGCTCATTAACTTCTTCTGCATCGGCGCGCCGGGCTTTGTGTTGGGCCTGGAGCCCAACAATGCTCGCGTGAAGGGTGCGTTTTTGACCAACGTACTCAAGCGTGCACTGCCGGCGTCGATTGCGGTCATTTTGGCTGCGGCGCTCGATATCTTTGTGGCGCGCGTGTTTGGCTTTAGCCAGCTCACGCTGTCTACGATGTGCCTGCTTACGTCGTGCGCGGCGAGCGTCAGTCTGATCTGGCGCATCTCGCAGCCTCTCACGCCCTTGCGTGTGGTGCTCTTTGTGTTTGTAGTCGCCGGCATCTTGGTGGGCGTTATCGGATTCCCGGAGCTGCTGTCTATTGCCAACCTGTCGATGGGCCAGATGGTTATCTTGGCTGTCATCGTGGTCTTTACCTGCTCGGTGTTCTTTAAGCTCGCCACGATGATGGATTCGCTCAAGCCGCGTCGTCGTCATGCCGCAACTGGTTTTGGCCGCGGTGTGCGCGTCCGCCTGGGCCGCGGTGGCGGCAAGGTGAGCTCGACGGGCTCGACGGCCGAACGTTTTGCCAAGCGCGTCGCCGCCGACATGGCGCAGCGCCGCGAAGATCGCACCGCTCGCGAGGCCGAGGCCCGCGCACTCGAGGGCGTGGCCCAGGCCCAGCCCAAGAAAAAGAAGAGTACCGGAGCCAAGCGCTCTCGCGTGACCAAGTCCGCCCAAGGCATCAAAGTCTCGATGCCAAGCAAAAAGAAGAAGTAGCTACGCGCCCTGGCGATGTTGAATTGGTGCCTTGTTCCTGTGGGGCCGTGGCGATGTTATGCTCTAACCTCGATTGTTTGAATTGCTTCGAAAAGAGGATGCCGTGATCTGCCCGCATTGCCTTAAGACTATCGAGGACGGCGCCTCGTTCTGCCCCTACTGCAACGCCTATGTGGGTCCGGGCGATGGCCCCGAGCACACTGAGTTCGTGTTCTGTGAGGGCTGCGGTGCCCGTCTTTCTCCGCACGATCGTACGTGCCCAAAATGCGGACGCCCCGCTCCGGGTATCCTCTCCGAGGACGCGGCCGCATCCGACCTGGCAGCGGGCCGCACGGCGGGCTTTCCGCGCCTAACGCAAGAGCAGATCGATACCGAGGTGCCGCATGCGCCCGCCTCGGCTGCCGCGGTTCTTTCGGACGCCGCCGATCCTAACGAGACCTGCGTGCTGCCGGCTTTCGATAAGGATTTCGGTATCCCCAAGGTCGATATTCCCACGCCCGTTTCCCTGCATGACGATGCTCAAAAACCCAAGCGCAAGGTGCATCCCGACGAGGACGCCTATCACAAGCACAAGCGTCATATCCCCAAGCCGCTCATCGTCATCGCGGTCCTTGCCGTCGTTTGCGGCGGTGCCTATTGGTTTGTGACGGCCGATCCCATGGGTGTCATGCCTGGCTTCTATGACCAGTTTGGCCAGGCCGCGCAGACGACCTTCCCCACGCGCCAAAAGGGCGAGGCGACTGAGGACGATACCAAGCAGGACGATTCTGCCGAGGTGGTCCAGGAAGAAACCGTGCTCACCGATGATCAGCTCTATACCAGACTCGACGGTCTGTATCAGACCATCGTGTCCTACGGTGATGAGGACCAGATCGGCGAGGTCATCGATTCCTTTAACAACGGCTATCTCCGAACGCCGCTGTCCACCCGCCAGGAGCTGTCGCAGAGTGCCTACGCCCTGCGCGACCAGATCAAAAAGACGCAAGATGAGCTTAACAACCTTAAGTATCAGGACGATACGGTCTATGCGGACGACATCGCCCACTTAAAGCAGCTTGCCGAGTGGATGTTCGAGCGTGTCGACGTGATCTGTCAGAGCTGGGATATCTCGCTGGCCATTCCTGATGGTGAGTCGATGAGTTCTCACCAAAGCGAGATCCTGGCGCCCATCGCTCAGAGTGGCAACAGCGCGCTTAATCAGTACGACGCCAACGTGGGCTCCTGGAAGCCGCAGCAGCGTTCCTAAAATTAGTTCGCCATAGTCGGCATAACCTACGTGCGCAATTGATGTAAGCGCATGCTTATTGCTACAATTCGTACAAATATGCTTTAAACGCACGAGGAAGGAACCGCATGTTTGGTTTTAAGAAAGAGCTCTACACGCCCGAGTATCAGCTTGCCGGCGACGAGTGCGCCGTTATCGAGACGTCGAAGGGTACCATCAAGGTCAAGTTTGACGGCGAGGGCGCTCCCATTCATGTCGCGAACTTCTGCGAGCTTTCTACGATGGGCTTCTATGATGGCCTTAAGTTCCATCGCTATGTGCCCGGTTTTGTCATCCAGGGCGGCGACCCCAATACCCGCGATATGTCCGGCGCCGACGTCGCCGCTGGTCTTGAGGGCCCCGACGGCATGCCCGGTACCGGTGGCCCCGGCTACTGCATCAAGGGCGAGTTTGCCACCAATCCGCGCAACAGCCATGTCGATGGTGCCCTTGCCATGGCACGCTCCATGGACCCCGATTCCGCGGGTTCGCAGTTCTACTTCTGCCTGGGCGCCCAGCATAACCTCGACTCCGGCTACACCGTCTTTGGCACCATGGTCGAGGGCCTCGATGTGATTTCGCAGTTGCGTGCCGGCGACGAGATCGTCCATGTCGAGATCGTTCACGAGTAAAGGGGACTTCCTTGAATAGCCAGCTGATCCAACAGGGCCGCGCCGCTTACCGCGCGGGTGATTTTTCCGCTGCAGCCCAGATGCTTGGGGCGGCAAAGACTCCCGATGAGATTATGGGCGAGGCCGATCACCTTCGTGGCAACGCCTTGATGCACCTGGGCATGTATGCCGAGGCCGCCGAGGCTTATGCTGCCGCCCTCAACGACGGCACCTACGGCAAGCGCGGCGCGCTGCTGCTCTCCTATGGCCTGAGCTTCATTCTAAACATCATCCTGTTCTTCCTCTCCCCGGAAAATGCATCTTCCACGCTCGTGCTCGTGCTCCTGTTCGGCACCGGCAT
>CABUZF010000058.1 GCA_902495985.1 uncultured Collinsella sp. | reverse complement strand
CCCGCCAAGCAATGCGCCAAGCCCCGTCCCGCTGGACTCCGGTTCGCTTCGCGCCTGCCGCAAACGGGTCCCATAGGGGGCAGCGTGCATTTTTGCGAGTATTCAGCATGCAAAGCCGTATGCATACGCATCGGAAGCGTTAATCAACGTCTCCAGGCACATACATATTGTGTTTTAGAACAGACATCGCGGTCTGACGGGACGCAGGCACGTGCTTCGGGGGCGCAACGGCGGGAATCAATAGCTTCGGGACCCGTATGTTGCAAGATTGCGTCGGTGCCGACAGCGCCACGATGCTGAGAACTCCGTTTTTTGCACAGCGCAGACGGGGGTAGGCACGGGCAAACCCGGACTGAGCCGTTATTTTATGCAAGATGGCAATTGTTCTATGCATATTACAGAAGTGCAGTTACCGTACCAAGCTTTTGAACGCTGGTTGCGGCGTATGGACGACCCCAGCTGCGGTGAACAGGCGACCCTACATCACGTTTCCGCCAGCCCTCATCGCCGTTCGCGCGCGGGCGCGCACAATACGAGAGGCGGTACTTTTGCCAATCCCGGTATACCGTTCAATCTGGCGCACCGTAAAGCCGGCATTGTTCAATCCAACAATAACGGTATCGCGCTGCGCCGGCGGTGCAGTTTTAACCACGTTGAGGGGAACCCCGAGGCTCTTCGCCAACTTGCCGGCAAAGGCGTGGCGTTCCCACTCCGTCTCTTTCATATCGCCCAGTGCCGGCTCGCCGCCGTCGGGCGTCGACAGCGAATGGGTAATAAAGCCCTCGGCAGAACCAAAAAGCTCAAGCACGCAAGAAGGATCAGAAAATCCCCTCGCGACATCAGCCGCGTCACCGTCGTAAGCGCACAAATGCTCCGCAAAGCTGCTCCAGGGATAACGCTCGATTAAGCTGATGCCAGCCTCCTGCGGATCGGCGTGTACGGAGCGAATAGCCTCCATCACCTGCCAGTCGGTATCGAGCGAGCGCCGGTCAAAACGGTTCTGGAACAGATGGCCTGTGCGCCCCGTGCGTTTATTGAACCGCCGCGCGTACGTCAAAAGCAGCCGATGCATCGCCGCACTCATCCTGTCCTCGTAATCTGCAAGCACCAAATGCACGTGATTGCCCATAAGGCACCAAGCGATAACCGTCACACCCTCCTCGCGGCAGCACTCGCGCATCAGCTCCAAAAACTCCCACCGGTCTTCATCGCCCTCAAAGATGAGCTGCTTACCCGTACCGCGGGCACAGACATGGTAAAAGCCGGTGACCGTTCTCCAAACACGTTGCATGGCGCTCCCTTCGCCGGGATCTGCTCGCCATCCAATACAGCACGATTGAAGCGTGCCATCAAAACATTCACGCAAAACAATACACTCGCGCGGCCAAAGGCAGTAAACAGGCGGCGAACGGCACCGTTGCAACAGGTCAACCCGTGCAACACTTACAAGAGCCGGCCATAAGCTTGCCCAAGACGGACCCCCCTCTACGGAAGTTCGCGACCACAGAACATAGCGTTAAACCGTTTCAATTAAAACTTCCGGACTTCTCGCTACGAAAACTGAGCCGTTCGCCGAATATTCCGTGCATTTCGCGGTATTATAGGGGCTGCATGTCATGTCCCTTTCGAAGGGTCGCCCGGCAATCGCCAGCCACGGCCCCCAGACGGGACGCCAACACGATAGAGAGGAGAGGCATGCAGTACTCACAGGAAGTGGAGAACATGTGCCCCGTTGCCAAGGGTGCATACCACGGCCCCGCACCCATCCCCGAGGAGGGCAAGTGGGTCCAGGCTAAGGAGATTTCCGACATCTCCGGTCTTACGCACGGTGTGGGTTGGTGCGCACCTCAGCAGGGCGCCTGCAAGCTCACGCTGAACGTCAAGGACGGCATCATCGAGGAGGCCCTCGTTGAGACCATCGGCTGCTCGGGCATGACCCACTCTGCCGCCATGGCTTCCGAGATCCTTCCCGGTAAGACCATCCTCGAGGCTCTCAACACCGACCTCGTCTGCGACGCCATCAACGTTGCTATGCGCGAGATCTTCCTGCAGATCGTTTACGGCCGCAGCCAGACCGCGTTCTCCGAGGGCGGCCTGCCCGTGGGCGCCTCCCTCGACGACCTCGGCAAGGGCCTTCGCTCTCAGGTCGGCACCATGTTCGGCACCAAGGCCAAGGGCGCTCGTTACCTCGAGCTCGCTCAGGGCTACGTCACCCGCATGGCTCTCAACGACAAGAACGAGATCATCGCTTTCGAGTTCCTGAACCTCGGCAAGTTCACCGACGCCGTCAAGGCCGGCAAGACCCCCGAGGAGGCCATCGCTGGCGCTATGGGCCACTATGGTCAGTGGGAGAATGCTGCCAAGTACATCGACCCGCGCACCGACGAGGAGACTCACTCCGTCGCCAGCGTGTTCCCGGTTCACGAGTAGAAAGGGAGGGAAATAACTATGACTGTTACGTTCGAAGGTTACGAGCGCCGCGCTGACAAGATCAACAAGTGCCTCGCCGACAACGGCATCGCCTCCCTCGAGGAAGCTCTGCAGATCTGCACCGACAAGGGCTTCAACCCGCGTGAGATCGTCAACAACACCCAGTCCATCGCCTTCCAGAACGCTGAGTGGGCCTACACCCTCGGCTGCGCTCTCGCTGTCAAGCGTGGCGCCAAGTCCGCTTCTGAGGCTGCCGCCATCATCGGCGAGGGCATCCAGGCCTTCACCGTCCCCGGCTCCGTCGCCGAGGACCGCAAGGTCGGTCTGGGCCACGGCAACCTGGGCGCTATGCTGCTCTCCGACGACACCGAGTGCTTCGCCTTCCTGGCCGGCCACGAGTCCTTCGCTGCCGCTGAGGGCGCTATCGGCCTGGCTCTGAACGCCAACAAGGCTCGTAAGAAGCCGCTGCGCGTTATCCTCAACGGTCTGGGCAAGGACGCTGCTCAGATCATCGCCCGTATCAACGGCTTCACCTACGTGAAGACCCAGTTCGACTACTACACGGGCGAGCTCAAGGTCGTCGAGACCATCCCCTACTCCGATGGTCCCCGCGCTGCCGTTAACTGCTACGGTTCCGACGACGTCCGCGAGGGCGTTGCCATCATGTGGCACGAGAACGTCGACATCTCGATCACCGGTAACTCCACCAACCCCACTCGCTTCCAGCACCCCGTCGCTGGCACCTACAAGAAGGAGCGCATCGAGGCTGGCAAGAAGTACTTCTCCGTCGCTTCTGGTGGCGGCACTGGCCGTACCCTGCACCCGGACAACATGGGCGCCGGCCCTGCCTCTTACGGCATGACCGACACCATGGGCCGTATGCACTCCGACGCCCAGTTCGCCGGTTCTTCCTCCGTGCCTGCGCACGTTGACATGATGGGTCTCATCGGCATGGGCAACAACCCCATGGTCGGTGCCACCGTCGCCTGCGCTGTCGCCGTCGAGGAGGCCCTCAAGGCCTAATCGCGCCCGCGCGATGCTCATATAGTTGAGCTTTGGAGCCGCTACCTTTCGAGGTAGCGGCTCTTTTTGTTTGCGCTGTCGCAGGGTGGCTAATGCCGATATATCAGTTGGGGCGAAATACGAGATGTGATGAGATGGAGCGTCAGAGCGTCCATGACGCCCACCTGCCATATTTGCCCTTTACCGATTTGCCGAGTCTTTGCGGCCCCATTGCCGATCACCCATGCGACAATGCGCGAACGAGAAAGGAATCCAATGGAATCGACTGATGTACTGGTAATTGGATCTGGCATTGCGGGCCTTTGCGCCGCCATAGAAGCAGCACGCGCGGGCGCAACCGTTGCCATCGTAAGCGCCGGCATGACTATGAGCGGATCGAGCTTTTTCCCGGGCACCTGGGGCCTGGGCCTCATCGGTCCCACCGACACAGCCGACGAGCAGGACCTCATCGACACCATCCAGGCCGTGGGCGGCGGCGTTGCCGACCCTACGCTCGTCCAGACGTTTGTCCACGGTATTCCTCAGGCCATCCAATGGCTCGAGCGGGATCTAGGTGTTGAGCTCCAGCGTCCGCAAAGTGCCGAGAGTGCCCAGCAGAAGCAGTTTATCCCCTGCTTTGACCATAAGACGCGTATGTGGCGCGGCCTCACCCGCAAGCCCCTTGAGGACGCTCTGACGACCCAGATCGAGTCGCTCGGCATTCGCCCGCTCCCCCTCCACGAGCTTATCGACCTTGTTGAAGATACGAACGGAAAGATTGTTGGCGCCGTGCTCTACGACCGCGCAAACGAGCATCTCGTGCCTATGGCAGCCAAGGCCACTATCATCGCAGCCGGTGGCACAGACGGCCTGTTCGAGCGCAGCCTCACTTCCGCCGACGTGCTCAGCTCCTCGCAGGCCATCGCACTGGTGCACGGTGCGTCCCTTACTAATATAGAGTTCATGCAGATGATGCCCGGCTTCATTGAGCCTAAGCGCAACCTTGTCTTTAACGAGAAGACCTGGCGCTACGTCACATTTGACCAACCGGTCGATATTGCCGACGAAAAGCTAGAAAATCTACTTGAGCAGCGCTCCGGATATGGTCCTTTCACCTCGCGCTTGGCCTCCCGCGCCATCGATCTTGCCATCGATCAAGCGGGTGCCGAAGGCCTCGCGCTCCACTACGACTTCCCCCGCGAGAACGTCCCCGAGTTTGTGCAGACCTTTGCCACTTGGCTACAAGACGAGCATAGCATCGCGCCGACCGACGAGATGCGCGTGGCGATGTATGCCCACGCCGCCAACGGCGGTATCAAGATCGACAAGACCGCGTACACGGGCGTTGAGGGACTCTATGCTTGCGGCGAGGCGACAGGCGGCATGCACGGCGCCGACCGCATCGGCGGCCTGTCAAGCGCCAACGGCATCGTGTTTGGGCGCATCGCTGGCGCATCGGCAGCCCTTGCAGCGCAGAAAGAGCCTGAGGCAGCCCTGAAGGCGGATATCGCCCTCCCCCAGTACGGCATTGCCACAACAGATGCCGAACGCCTGACGCACGGCCTCAAACACACGATGAGCACCTATTGCATGATCAACCGCACAGAGACGGGCCTATCCGAGGCACTGCACGAGCTTGAGGGCTTGAAGACGGAGGCAACGACCTTGAGCACGCAGAAAGTCCTGGACAGCGAAGTCGCAGCCCTCGCCCGCCTGCAATCGCAGATTCAACTAGCACAGGAAATGGTCAAAGCCATGCGTAAGCGAACCGAAAGTCTCGGATCGCACTATCGAGCAGACTAAATCGATTCTCACTTTGAGTTTGATCACAACTTCTCAACATGCATCGAGCCCCGTGAGCATAATTCTCATAAGGAGAGCACGTTTATGGGGCTTTAGCCGTGTTTCCCTAAGGGAATCACGGTGCAGATTACTCAGCTCCGCGCCCTTTCGGGTTCGACCCCATGCAAGGTCAACAAAAAAGCGACCAGCCGAAGCCAGTCGCTTTACAATGCTTTGGTGGGCCGTCAGGGGGTCAGCCTGCTGCGCAGGCGGTCGCTGCGGCGCTTTGCGCCTTGCGCGCTGCGCTGGCAAATGCTTACGCATTTCCTCAGCTCCGCGCCCCAACGGGTTCGACCCCATGCGAGGTCAACAAAAAAGCGACCAGCCTGAGCCAGTCGCTTTAACGATCTTTGGGTGGGCCGTCAGGGGGTCGAACCCTGGACCTTGGGATTAAGAGTCCCCTGCTCTACCAACTGAGCTAACGACCCGATATCAACACGAAGCAAGAACTGGGGTGGGTAAAGGGACTCGAACCCTCGACCTACGGGACCACAACCCGTCGCTCTAGCCAACTGAGCTACACCCACCGTGTCCTGTGCGCTTCGCGCTCGACTATTATTGCAAGGAACGCCACGCGATGCAAGCCCCAATTTTCAAGAATTTTGAAAAGAGTTTTTCGAGACCATTTCGGGCAAATCCTACCGGTTCCATAGGAGTAAACTTGCCCCACTGCAAATCCTCGAAAGGACCGTCATGAAAGAACTCTCCAACCGCACGGCAAGATTTACCGATTCGGTCATCCGCCGCATGACACGCATCTCCAATAAGTACGGCGCCGTCAACCTGTCGCAGGGCTTCCCCGACTTCGATCCCCCGGCGCAGCTGCTCGATAGCCTCAGCGCCATCGCCGCCGATCCCAAGCCGCTCTATCACCAGTACTCCATAACCTGGGGCTCCCAGGCCATGCGCGAGGCACTCGCCGCCAAACAGGAGCACTTTATGGGCATGCCGGTGAACCCCAACGAGAATATCGTAGTCACCTGCGGCTCTACCGAGGCCATGATGGCCGCCATGATGACGGTCACCAACCCCGGCGACAAGGTCGTCATCTTCTCGCCGTTCTACGAGAACTACGGCGCCGACACGATCCTTTCGGGTGCCGAGCCCATCTACGTGCCGCTCAACCCGCCCACATTCGACTTTGACCGCGAGACGCTCGAGGCAGCCTTCCGCGACAACGACCCCAAAGCCATCGTCCTGTGCAACCCTTCCAACCCTTGCGGCAAGGTCTTTACGCGCGAGGAGCTCACCTTTATCGCCGACCTCTGCAAAAAGTACGACGCCTACTGCATCACCGACGAGGTATACGAGCACATCGTCTACGCGCCCCACGAGCACGTCTATATGGCCACGCTGCCCGGCATGTTTGAGCGCACCATCAGCTGCAGCTCGCTGTCTAAGACGTACTCCATCACCGGCTGGCGTCTGGGCTACACTATCGCCCCTGCCGAAATCACCGAGCGCATCAAGAAGGTCCACGACTTCCTCACCGTGGGCGCCGCCGCTCCCCTGCAGGAAGCCGTCGTCACCGCCCTCAAATTCGACGACAGCTATTACGATGAGGTCCTTGACCTCTATACCGCCAAACGCGACCTGTTCTGCCAGGGACTCGACAGCATCGGTCTTGAGCATAACATGCCGCAGGGCGCCTACTACGTCATGATGGACATCTCTGAGTTTGGCTATGACAGCGACCTCGAATT
>CABUZF010000057.1 GCA_902495985.1 uncultured Collinsella sp. | reverse complement strand
GCTCTCGGGGCCGTAATCCAGCAGCAGCACATCACCGGGCCCACGACGCACCGCCACGCTCTCAACGGTGCCATCACAGGTAATAAACTGTCCATCGATAGCGATCGCCGGAACGCTCGGACGGTCATCAGACATAAAGATTTCGACGACATCACTCGGCGAAGTCAAGAAGGCACGGGCCTGAATGGTGTGCGGCGCAATGGGTACGCAGACCATGCCCGTATAGTCGGGGCTCACGATGGGGCCACCGGCACTGAGCGCGTAACCCGTAGAACCAGTCGCCGTCGAAACGACGACACCGTCACCGCGTAGGCGGTCGATATGATGGCCGGACACCGTGATGTCGAACTCGACCATATCGGACAGCGGACCGCGGGTAAGCGCCATGTCGTTGAGGGCGAAGGTGCGCACGACATCCTTCGTACCGTCTTCGCGCACGGACACGATATCCGCGGCGATGGTAGCGCGACGGCTCACATGCAGCTCGCCGGACAGGGCGTCGCTCACGACCTGCAGAATGTCGCGCTCCTCGGGACTCGCAGCCGTCAAAAAGCCCAGGTGACCATAGGAAAGACCGAGGATAGGAATCTCGCGATGGTTGAGGATGCGGGCAGCGCGCAGCAACGTACCGTCGCCGCCGAGCGTAATGACCAGATCGGAGCCGTCGATATCAGGCGTGCTTTGAATCTTCGATCGCTGGTCGGCAGCCCATGCGACCTCATAGCCCTGGCGCGTCAGCCAAAGCTCGAGCATCAGGCCGCTCTCGACCGCCTCTTGCTTGTAGTAATTGGGAACCAGAAAGACCTTCATAGCGTTGCAGCTTTCTCGCTCAAAACCGATACCTGGGATTGCAGCACGTCTTGCGAGCGGTCGCCAGATTCAAATCTCGTGCCGTACAGGAAAAACTCAACGTTGCCCTTGGCACCATGAATGGGCGACACGCACACATCGACCGGGAACAGCCCCTTGGCAGCAAAGAGCTCAACCGCCGCCACGAGCGTATCGCGGCGCACAGCGGGATCGGTCACAATGCCGCCCTCGCCCACCAGCGCCGCCGGAGCTTCAAACTGTGGCTTTACGAGCGTGCAGAATGCACCCGTAGGCGCCAGGCACGCCAGTACCGCATCGATAATGTTCGCGATGCTGGTAAACGAGACATCACACACAGCAAGGTCGATGGCGCCGGCATAGCCAAGCTCAGGCAGCTGCGTCACGTTTGTGCGCTCATGCAGCGTCACGCGATCGTCCTGACGCAACGACCAATCGAACTGGGCGCGACCCACGTCCACAGAGACAACGGTCGCAGCTCCGCGCTTGAGCAGGCAATCGGTAAAACCCCCGGTAGAGCAGCCCACATCCAGACAGGCAAGGCCCGTCGGATTGATGCCAAACGCATCAAGCGCGCCTTCGAGCTTAAGACCGCCGCGGCCAACATAGGGAATGCGCCCCTTCACGTGCAGCGGCAGCCCCGGCATCACCTTAAGACCCGGCGAAGTCAAGCGCTCACCGCCACTCGAGACCAAGCCGGCCATAAGAGTGCGAAGGGCATCCGCGCGATCGGCGCAGATGCCCTGTGAAATCAGTTCGTCATCAAGACGCACGCGTTTCATGAATGCCATCAACCATTCGTATCCGGAGATGCAGCCTAGCTATCCTGGGATTCGTTTGCCGCATCCTCATCGTATTCTTGCTCGAGCTTGTCGGCCTCACGCGGCGTCAACTCAAACTTGTCGACCATATCGACCGCGCGGGAGCCCAGCTCAATCGCTTCGTCAAACAAATCGAGCGAACGCTCCAAGGAGGTATCCTTGGAGCGAACGGTAGCGATGATCTGATCCAGACGGTCCGAGATCTCATCAAAGTTACGGACAGAACCCTCTGGCATGGCTACTCCTCGACGGAGTCGATGTCAGCCTCGGCGGCGTCCGCATCCTCGGCCAGCACGCCAGCCTCAGCTTGGGCAACCGCAACCTTGGCGGCAGCCTCGGCAGCCTGTGCCTCCTCGCGAGCGCGATCTTCGGCCAGCAGCTCCTGGTATAGGTCCTCGCCCGGCAGCTCCTCGCTGCGAGCGATCTTGCCCAGCACGCCGTTGACGAACGACGCGGACTGGTCGGTGCCATAGGCCTTGGCAAGCTCGACGGCCTCGTTGATCACGATGGCGTCCGAGACCTCCTCGTCGGTGAGGAAACGCATCTCGTAAACAGCGATACGCAGCAGATTGCGGTCGGCGCCGGGCATGCGCATAAGATCCCAGTTCTTGGCAACGGATCGCAGAGCGCAGTCGATGCGGTCGATATGCTCGTAGGTACCGCGGCACAGCTCCAACGCATAGGGGTCGAGGGGACCCTTCGAGATCAGGAAATCACCCTCGAGGACGCGCTCGAGCGGGCTGTCCGTGGCCTCGGCCTGGAACAGCAGCTGCAGCGCCTGACTGCGGGCAAGCGTACGCCCGCGATAAACCTTAAGGCTCAAAGGTTACTCCTTGGGGAAAACGAGGCCGTCGATGCAAACGTCAACACGCTCAACCTCGACGCCCACCTGGGCATCGATGGCGGCGACCACGGCGGCGCGAACGGCCTCGGCGAGTTTCTTGAACGGATAGCCAAAGAACACCACGACACGCACGGTGAGTGCGAGCTTGTCGCCGACGACCTCGGCCTCGACCGCCGGCTCGGAAGCAGGGGCCTTGGACGAGAGCATCATGGAGACAAGGTTGGTGGCAAGGTCCTTGACGCCAACGGAGGCGATGCCCTCGACATCCGACACGGCGCGCGAGACGATGGCGGTCAGAACATCGGGCGAAATGCCGATGCCGTCAATCTTGATTTCCTGGGGCATGAGTCCTCCTAGAAGAGTTGGTTGCTAGACGCGGGAGACGAACTTGCCGTCGCGGGTGTCAACCTTGATGACCTCGCCCTCGTTGAGGTACATGGGGACCTGGATGACAGCACCGGTGTCGATGGTGGCCGGCTTGGTGGAACCCTGAACGGTGTCGCCCTTAAAGCCCGGGTCGGTCTGGACGATGGTGGTCTCGATGAACATCGGGGGGGTCACGCCCATGAGCTCATCGTCGGCGAAGAGCAGCTGGCAGATGTCGTTCTCGCGCAGCCACTTGGAGTTCTCGCCCACCATGTCCTCGGGAACGGGAACCTGCTCATAGGACTCGTTGTCCATGAAGATGTAGTCGGCGCCATCGTTGTAGAGGTACTGGAACTCGCGGGTGGTAAGCATGACGCTCTCGAACTTGGTGCCGGCGTTGCAGGTGTTCTCGACGACGCGGCCGCTCTTGATGTCGCGGGTCTTGTAGCGCACAAACGCGCCGCCCTTGCCCGGCTTGACATGCTGGAACTCGACGATGGTGTAGACCTTGTCCTTGATGCGGAGACCGAGGCCGTTCTTGAAGTCGGCGGTAGAAATGGTAGGCATAGCGACCTTTCTTGTTATGGGCAGAACGCACAAGCGTCCAAATTACATACGACAGAAATTATACACTTGCAGACGGCGCCTGCAGCGAGCGCATAAAAAGAGAACGCGGGGCGTCCGAATCGATCCGAACGCCCCGCCCCAAACTATCTACCGAAGTAGACTAGCAGTCGATAACGTGCAGGTCGTGCGGGGTCTTGGTGAAGGGCTCGTAGCCGTTCTCGGTGACCACGCCGTAGTCCTCAAGGCGCACGCCGCCCACGCCGGGCAGGTAGACGCCGGGCTCCATGGTGACAACCGAGCCGATCTCGATGGTGTTCTTGCTGCGGTTGAAGTTGGGCAGCTCGTGGATGTCGATGCCCACGCCGTGGCCCAGACCATGGTTGTAGTAATCGCCATAGCCGGCATCGCCGATGATCTTCTTGGAAAGCTTGAAAATGTCGTTGCCCTCGACGCCCGGATGGATGGCGGCGACGCATTCCTCGTGCGTACGGCGCACGAGCGCATACAGGTCGAGCTGTTCCTGCGTGGGCTCGCCCATCACGACGGTGCGCGTCATATCGGAACGATAATCGCAGTAGCCCGCGCCGTAATCCATGAGGACAAAGTCGCCCTTCTCGATCACGCGGTCGCTCGGCACGGCATGCGGGTTGGCGGTGTTGGGACCGCTCGCTACGATGGAGCCGAAGGCAAGGCTGTCAGCGCCGTTGGCGAACATAAAGTTCTCGAGCTCGTTGCGAATCTGCTTCTCGGTCATACCGGGCTTAATAAAGCCGAGCATGTGCTGGAAGGCGGCGTCAGTGATCGACTGTGCATGGCGCATGAGCTCGATCTCCTCGGCATCCTTGATGGCGCGCATCTTGCGGATGTCGTCATGCATCAGCGGCAACATGCAGGCGACGGAACGATCCTCCAGACCACGCTGAATGCCCTGGTAGAAGTTGATCTGCATATCGTCCTCGACAGCGCAGACGCGGCACTTGTTGGCTGCGATCTTGCCGGCGACCCAACCGGGGATGGTGCCCTCGTCCATGTCATAGACCCAAGGGCTGCCGGCGGGCGTGTTCTCCTCAAAGCTGTTGAGGTAGCGCGAGTCGGTATGGAACAGGCACTGGTCAGCCGTAATAAACGCCGCGTGCGGGAACTCGAAGGTGTAGTCGAAGACGCCCTTCACGCCCGTGAGCCAACGAAGATTGGCCTCGTCGCGTACCACGATAGCGTCGTAGCCGCGCTCGACCATCAGGGCACGGACACGTTCGATACGACCGGCAGGACCGGCAGCAAACTCAGACATGCAGATTCCTTTCTTATTGTCTCTATAAAGACGGGACGGGTCTCAACCGAACGTCGGAATCGCATGCGAACCGCAACCGATTGGAAACCCCTCCCTCAACATGATACGAAAGACGATGGATGTCAATAAATCTTAGAGAAGTTCTTTGCGAGAAGCCAAGTAAGCGTGAGCATGGCGCTCAAGAACCTCGTCCTCAACGCTCGTTAGGCGAATGGCGCCGAGTGCCGCGGGCAGCGGCAGCATGCTGCGATTCGAGCGAGCGAACTGCTGCCTGCGGAACTCCTCGATATATGCGGCAGGCTCCAGATCGAGGGCAAGTTCCTCGATACCAAAGTCCTCTAGGCAGTCATCGACCTCAAAGACGTAATCGATATCGAAGTCGCAGGCATCATGTGCTAGGCGCGCCTCAAAGCGCATGCCCTCGGACAACAGCTGGTAGGCAGGAACCTGCGAAGCAGCATCGCCCAAGCAAGCGCGCAGGGTACGCTCCCCCGTCTTGCCAAAATCGAGCGCATGGCGGGCGCTCGGGTTCGTGGCCATCAGTACGTCCTTGCGGGCAGTCTGAGACCATTGAACTGCATTGACGAGCGCGACCTCCTCGCCCGCGAGAATCTCGGGAACGGTCTCAGTAAACTGATTCCAGCGGGACTTGCTGCTCGAAAGCATGGTGCCAACAAGCACCACATAGCCGAACTTGAGGTACTCGGGGTCCGCCTCGCGAACAAGGTCGAGGTCACACACGACCAAGCCCGGCTCAGGACGGAACGCGATAGCGGGAAGCGCATTCGCCGGCGAGGCGACGAGCGGCTTCATGGTCGTCGCGACCGTGAGCATGGCGTCGAAGGTCGTCGGCAGCAGCGCGCACTCGGTTCGGCCACACCACTGGTTGGCGCACCAGCTAACAACCGAGCAGGTTGCGGCATCGCCAACGGCGACAACCAGATCGTCGCAGGTAACGCCGTTGGCAGACAGGGCGCCAAAGATCGCATCGGCATCGGCCAGCGTGGCACCAGCAGGCGAAACCTCGAGGACTAGCGGCGACACGGCAAAACCGGCGTCGACCAGCGCATGCTCGACGACTTCACCAAAACGCTCGGATGTGGCGGTGTTCCAAACGACCATCGCGCGCTTAGGCTTGCCCACGGCCGAGGCAAACATACGCGACAGTTCATCGAACGCGCCCAATCCGACGCGGACATCGACGCTGCGGTTTTGGAAATTGATCAGTTGACGGCGAATCATAGCAGCCCACGCTCCAAAAGCATCTCGGCACAAAGGTAGGAAACGTCCTCGAAGGACTTGTTGCGAATATCAAGGGTAAGGTCGGCGGCCTGGCGATACAGCGGACGGCGATGCTCAAACAGGCGCGCAGCATGCTCGGGCGAACGGAAATCGGGGCGCGTGTCGGACCGACGAATCTGTCGAATCGAATCCTCGAAGTCGCCCTCGAGGTACACGCACGTACCCATTTCGTGCATCAGTTCAATATTCACCGGCGTTTCGACGATACCGCCCCCGCACGAAACCAACAGGCTGCGCTCGCTTTGGAGCGAACGGAGCGCCGAGGTCTCGAGCTCGCGAAAACGATCCTCGCCCTCGGTCTCAAAAATCTCGGTTACCGACTTGCCGCAACGGCGCACGACCAGACGGTCGGTATCGATAAAACGCCGCTTGAACATGGTGCCCACGTTGCGCGCAAGCGTCGACTTGCCCGCGCCCAAAAAGCCGATAAAGAAGATATGGTCGCAGCCGTGTTTGATGTGCTGGGACATGACGAGACCTATTCCTCGCAAGGAAGGTCGCGCAGGGCCCGGCGCTCAAAGATACGGAAGATCTGCGTATACCACAGGTCCTGCGTCGCCTGCGGCTTTACCAGGATGGTATCGACGCCGGCGAAGTTGCCGCTCCACACGTCCGTGTAGAGCTGATCACCGATCAGCACCGCCTCGTCAGCCGTGGCGCCGAGGCGCTTAAGACCCGCCTTGAGGGCAAACGGCGCCGGCTTCATGGCATGGCTGATGGCCTCGAGTCCCAGCTCGCGTGCTGATGCCATGACCTGGTCGCGATGCCAGTTGTTCGACACCATGCACAGCTTAAAGCCTTTGGCGCGGGCGGTATCGAGCCAAGCGGAAACCGCGGCGGGAACCTGCTCGGTGTCGCGCGGCACCAGGGTGTTATCGCGATCGAGCAGAATGGCGCGTTTGCCGTCGGCCCAAAGGGTATCAAGGTCGATGCGATCGACCGAGGCAACGTAACGTTTGGGGCTAAAAATCCTCATGCTAATTCCAAGACTGTTGATGCTCTTCGTAGGTTTGCGAGAAGTACTCCTCGTCCT
>CABUZF010000056.1 GCA_902495985.1 uncultured Collinsella sp. | reverse complement strand
TCGCTGCGCATCGCGTCGCAGGAGGTTTTCCGTTTTCCCGGATCGAGGCCGTTCAGCGGTTCATCGAGGATGAGGTACGGGCAATCGGTCGCTATCGCCATGGCAAGCTTTACCTGCTGCTTCATTCCTGTCGAGAGTTTACGGGTCGGCTTGTCGAGATATGGGGAGATTCCGAGGGAGTCGCAGAGCGAGTCGATGTCGGCGGCCGATTTCCACGCCTCCCTAACGAAAGCAAGGTGCTCGATGGCCGATAGCGTGGGATAGAGATCCGCGCTGCCCGAAGAGCTCAGGTAGACGAGTTCTGCAAATTCGGCTGATCGACGTTGGCAGATTCCGTCTGCCGCCAGGCTTCCCGAGCGGATGCGGGTGGGAAATTGGCCCGATAGCGCTTCAAGAAGGGTGGTTTTCCCCGAGCCGTTGGGAGCAACGAGGCCCGCCGCCGTTCCCGGGCTCAGGAAAAGCGACCCGATTGAAAGTATCGTCGTGCTTCCGTATCCCACGCTCGCGTCTAGAAGCTCGAGCCCATGGTGCTTTTTCGCGGGTCCAGGCTGTTTGGGGGAACGTGTCGCAACGGCGCCGACCGTAAAAAGGACCGCGACGTATGCCAGGGCCACGGCAAGCATCGATGCGCTGCCTGAACTGGAGCCAATGAATTCTGTCGGGAAGCATCCTACGTAACCCGTTGCCTCGATAGGCGAGAATACGGCCAGCGGCAGGAGATTGAGCGCGGCGTTATGCCCTAGTGCCGAATCGGACAGTAACGGGAATGCCGGGGCCGCGACAAGCAGCGCGGAGGTAAGGGGGCCCGCGAGGACGCGCCTCGTTGCGGTCGATAGGACGGCGGAGCAAACGGATATCAAGGTTCCGCCCGCAAGCAGCGCGAGAAGCAGGGTCGTGAAGACGTTTCCCGCGGTCGTGGTGGTGAGCGCGCCGTCATGGAAGAAGGCGATCGGGTACCCGATTTGCCCGAAGCCGTTTAGGGCCAAGGCGCAAATGCCCCCGGGTGCGAGGCCGGCGAGGAGCATCGCGGTCCCCGCGGCGATTATCGAAAACACGATCTGGATAAGGCGCCGGAATTTGGGCACGGGCGCCTTCGCCGCCAGGGTCGCAGGCCTTGTGGCGCCGAGCACGAGTATCGACGAGAGAAGGAAGGGGATGAAGGGAAGGAAAGACGGCGCCGTGGCAATGGCGTAAGGCAGGAAGGAAAGGAATGGCAGGTCGTTTGCGGAGGCCGGGATATCCGTGATGCCGGAGCTGCTCAGGGCACGGCAATACGCGAGGTCTGCGTCATTGGTCTCTCGGTCTCCCACGATGGACCCGGATTGGAAGCCTTCGCCCATGAGCGCGTAGTAGCTCTCGGCAGAGTCGAGAAAGGCGGCGTCGGTTTGGGCGGCGAGGGCGGCGTTCGCGTATCTTGCAAGCTCAGCGTCATCTTGCTGCTCTGGCGATAGGTCTGTGCCGCTGGCCTGGGGCGCGCGCGTATTGAATGCGTCGACAAAGCCCTGCATGCCCTGCTTCATAAAGAAGGGCCCGTAGATGGGTGAATTGAACGCAATGGGGACGGAAAAGGCTGCAGCGAGAACGAGCGTACAAATCCATACGGCCTTGTCTCTTAGGATTAGTTTGAGAAGAAGTCGACAGTACATTTAGAAGCACCTACATTTCTCAAATCATCGTTAGATTAATAATGACAGACCGAATGAAGATGCGTGCGACGGGGGCGAGGCGAATGGCTGAGCGGTATCGATATGCGAGTTCAACGGTATCACATTGGCCACATAGATTTTTAACTTGCATTTCTACCCGCCCTTTTCGTAGAGTCGCCGATACGTGCTTAGCGCACCCTCGGCGCGTCCGGCAGGCTTTGCGAAATGGGATCCAGGAGACTTCGGCGCAGCATCATCTTGCGGAATGCTTCTAATGAGCCTCCCATCCTTCAAAAACAGAATCTCATCGCACAGCCTATCGACCGAATCCAAGATGTGGGATGACATGATGATGCACGTACCAGAATCGGCCAGCTTCCTGAGAATCTCGGAATGCAAGTCCACCCTGCTGGGGTCGAGCGCGTTCATGGGCTCATCTAATAGAAGGTACCGCGCGCCCGTCGCATACGCAATCGCCAGGGTAAGCTGCTGCTTCATGCCCTGGCTCAGAGTGCGGATCCTCATCTTCGCGAACTCGCCTATCTGCGTTTGTTCCACTATCTCTTCGATATCGCGAGCATGCGGCCACATATCGCAAACCATCTTGAGGTGATCTTCCGCACGCAATCCGGGATACAGCAGCGTCCCCTCACCAGGTGCATAGAAGATCATAGAACGGACCTCTCTCGCACCCGTACCCTGCACCTCATCCAGAACGATGCTCCCGTCCACGCGAGGACCCGGCAAACCTGCCATCGCACGCAGCAACGTCGTCTTTCCATGCCCGTTCGGAGCGACGAGACCGTAGACCGTACCCGGGGCAAACTCAGCGTTCACCGAATCTACGAGCACCTTCTTTCCATAAGAGATCGTCAGCGTTTGAAGGTCAATCATCGAGATCATCCCCTTTCGATCTTTGGAACACTCAGGCGCACCATCAACGGAGATACGGCGCCCAAGACCACCAGCAGAGCGCCCGATGCGCCGACGACCTCTCCAAAAGGCATCGCGTTCGTCCCTCGCCCAAGGAACCCAATCGTCCCCACCTGGGAAGCGGGATCAAACGAGGCGAATGGAGCCAGCAGCGCGACGCCCATGCCCACGCTTTCAACATGAGCGCTCAACGAACCCAACACCAAGAGAACCGCGCAAACCATTCCGGTGACAACGGGGTTGCGGCTAATCGCTGCTGTCAACGCAGCGACGACGGAAATCACGCCGTATGCCATGACCAGCAACGGAATACTGCGCAACACCGCCACCCCCACCATGGACGTTGTCGAAGCTCCCGCCCGAATGAGAGCGACGGGATACTCCGATCCACCCGCACCGTTCTTAATCACGGACACAACGACAGCGGGAACCATCGACACCAAAAGCAGCACCAAGCCAAGCAGGAGAGCCAGCGCAACAGCCGTCAGAAAACGCACATGCGCTGTTGCGGGGATCTGGAGAACCAGAAGGGAACGACACTGCAGGTGGGTGCACGCGAGCGATGTGACAACCACGGGCAACAGCAAAAATAAGGAGGGAAGCGCTGCCTGGAGATACGAAAGGAGGATTAATGGGGGCATCTTCGTACTTAACTCGTAAACCTTGGGGTCCGGCAAGCTCGCGATCGACTCAAGCAGAAGGGCGCGCGCCTCCGCACGAGAAGGAGTCTCCGGCTCGATTCCGATCGATTGCAGGAGAGTCGCATCTGCCGCGCCCAGCTCACCTCGAGCGCGCTCGTACGTCGCAAGGCTTCGAAACCCCTCCGCAGGCATAGGCGCGTACACGAAACCCGAAAGAGCATCCCGCATGTCTTCCAGGGCCGCTTTGCCCTCGACGTCCATATTCGCAGCGTTCTGCTCTAGATACCGATCTATTGAACGGAGCTCCCCATCCCTATACCGAACAGCGGAAACGTTATCAGCGTCAGGAAACATCTCGACCAGAGCCGGGGCCAGCATCGTCGTCGACATTGCAATCGCGCATACGGCGAGGGCAGGAGAACGCAGGAGCAGTTTCCCCATCGTTCTTACGTATGCAACGGCGGAGGCACAAGCGCTCGAACGAGTTGCCGTTCTCGATGCAGTGAAGGAACCTCTCTCAAGACAAATCGGGGATATCGGGCACGCGCCGCCGCTCTTTCCAGCAACGCAAAGCAGGCTAATTGCTAGCACCTCGATCCCGATTGCGCATACGAGGGCAATCGCGCCACGCTCGAAGCAAAGTCCAGGCAGATTCACTATCTGCGTTGTCGGGTACGGGCTATAGGCGCCGACGGTCAACTCAGTGTTCGCATACGTAAGGGGATTCAACAGGGCGAACTCACGTAAAGCGATGGATCTTCCGTAATACCCGGGAACCATCGTCACCCCCATCAGGGCACATACGAACACGATTCCAAGCGTAGGGTTATTGGCAATCTTCACGGCAAGGTGAACGACAAGCGAGATGAACGCTGCCACCAAGAATTGCAAGATGGCCGTCTGCGCGAACACCAGCCAAGCCGGTTTGATAACCGGAGTCGCATATTGAATGTAGCCTATCGGATAGAACGGCGAGCCCGGGCCATTCTTCACAAGCGCGGCGATTATCCCTGGAAGATTGATGGCGAGGACGGCAAGCATTGCAAAAACACTCGCCCATACGCTCGATGCAACAAGTCTACCCAGCTCGCCCATCGGTGCCTGGATGATGAGCTTTTCACGTTTGTTAAGACGCGCGGCAAGGAACGAGACGGCAACGGCCGTTGCGACCCATAGCAAGTACTCCTTCGATCCGTCATAATAGGTGTACTCTCCATCCGATATCTGCAGAAACGGAAGTAGGGGAGAGAGCGGTGCCAAGATAAGACGTCCCGCGGCAAGAGGGTACAGAAGCGCGGGCATGCTTGATGAAGAGGTATAGACACCGTCCTCCCCCGCATTCACAAGCGCATCCGCATAGGATGCTGACAATTCCTGCTCAACACGGGTTATTCCCGACTCGAGGTATTCGACCCGTCCGTCGATGCCAGCCGCGCTCCTGAAGACGGGCAGAGCACAAAGAACCATCAACGCAACAACGACAACACAGAGCGACCTGGAGGAGAGAAGCGACCTAAAGATCGCCTTCGAGATTTTGAGCATATTCATCGCCAACCTTAACCTCATCCAGTCGGAACAGAGGGGCCGAACAAAATGCTCGTCCCTTATTACTTGTCGGCAAAGTCAATTTAACATAAACTGTTAAAAAGTAACCTGAGTTTTTTAAATTCTTCGGAGGTTATTATGAGTTCCGACAATCGCACTCCCCGGCTTCATTCCTTCCGCATCGCATGTGCGATAGCCTCTGCGACCCTTTGCGCCACCGCCATCGCACAAGTGGCGTTCTCCTTAAAGCCAGCAATCGAAGTGCTCGACAACCCTGTAATTGCAGACTCCCCCGCGTATCCAGCCCTTGCGATCTCGACATTGGTCCCTGCCGTCATCGGTATCGCTACGACCATCCTCAGCGCCGTTCTCGTGTGGACGATCAAGAGCGGAGACCCCTTCAAGAAAGGGTCTGCGACATGCTTGAAGGTGCTCGGCATTCTCTTCGTTGTTCAAGCTGCCACCAGCCTCTACGCCGGCTCACTCAAAACCTCCGTTTCGATGTTTGGCGGCGAGGGGGCCGTCGGCGCCCAAGAGATCGCTTCATCATTCGATTGGACCTCTCTGGTTCTCGGCATCGTCCTGTTCATGCTTTCCCAGCTCTTCTTGTACGCCCGAGAGCTGTACCTCGACTCCGACGAGATTGCGTAAGGAAACGCCATGCCCGTAATTGTTCGCCTCGACAAGATCATGGCCGAGCGAAAGATTTCCTCGAACGAACTTGCCGAAAGGATTGGAACCACGCCCGTGAACCTGTCCCGTATTAAAAAAGGGCATATTCGCGGCATTCGCTTCAACACACTCGAGCAGCTATGCCTCGCCCTTCGTTGCCAACCCGGAGACCTTCTCGAAGTCATGAGCGAAGAGGATGCCCGAAAGGAGTTCGGACTCGATTGGTCCGCCGAGGATTAGAGGGCGGTCGTACTCGCCCTGCACACGGGGATGCGAATCGGCGAGGTCTGCGGCCTTCGGTGGTGCGATGTGGATTTCGAGACGGGCCTGATCTCGATCAGACACTCGGTGGCGTACGCGAAGGGAATGGGTTCGTTCATCAAGGACACCAAGACCCATGACGCCAGGGGTATCCCCATCGACCCGGTCGGCCTACTCCCCTTCCTGAAGGAGACCCACGAGATCGACTGCGGAAAGCTGCGCTTGCGCGGCCTTACCGGGGCGGTCGAGATCGGGGACTGCTACATCCTGTCGGAGCCGGGCGCGACCTTCGCGACGACAAGCTATATCCGCAGGGCGTTCAAGACGTTCTCGGAGACCAACGGCCTCATGGGCACCAACGACGAGCTGATCACGTTCCACGGCCTTCGCCACACGTTCGCAACGCAGTGGATCCGCCAAGGCGGCGATATCAAGGCGCTCCAATCGATCCTCGGCCACAAGGACGCCATGGCGACGCTCAACGTCTACGCCGACATCGAGCCCATCTCCAAAATCCATAACATGCTGCGCGCCACGCCGTGCCTTTGGCGCGGGCACCTCGGGCCGAGGGTCGATCCGGGTCCCATGTTCCAACAGAGGATCCAGGAGTCCATCGAGACGCTCCAGGCGTTCGGCTACGGCATCACCGAGCCGGACGACCGAAATATCGCCATACGCGACGTGAAGACGAACAGTTGGCTCTAGCTCACCGAGTACGCGGCAGTGCTGGGCCCATCCCAACTGAGGTCACGGTGGTCCGATAGGGGCGCCGCCCGCGGCATGCGCCGCGGAGCGGTATCCCCTACCGAAGGGCGGGGATGCCCTCCGCTTCCAGTTCGGAATCAGCCGTCGGAGGCGTTCGGCTGACTGCGGGAACGGCCTGTCCGCTCAATGTGTTCGGCTGAGATCGGAAATCAACCCAACACGAGCCGGACACGCGCCAGACGGCTCTTCCCCGTACGGCCTTCCCCCTTACGCTCATGTTGCAGGCATGTAACGCCGCAGCGAGCGCGCCTTTTTTGCGCCAGACAGGTACAATGATGAACACTGTACCGTAGCGGAGCGCCCCGCGCGCGCCGCAATCACGCGAAAGGGTTTCCCATGGCCGAGATCTCGTCCTCCCGTATCGTCATCACCGTCCTTGGCAAGAACCGCCCCGGCATCGTCGCCGGCGTCACCCGTGTCCTAGGCGAGGCCAACGTCGACATCCGCGACATCACGCAGTCCATTATCGAGGACATCTTCACCATGACCATGCTGGCCGATACCGCCGAGTCCAAGCTCGACTTCGCCGAGCTGCAGAAGGCGCTGGCCGAGGCCGGCGAGCTTTCGGGCGTCAACGTGTCCATCCAGCGCGAGGACGTCTT
>CABUZF010000055.1 GCA_902495985.1 uncultured Collinsella sp. | reverse complement strand
GCCGCAGACCAGAGCCATGGCAGTGGCGCCAAAGCCGATAATCAGCGAGTAACGACCACCGTAGAGCATACGCGACAGAATGTCGCGACCCTTATCGTCGGTACCGAAGATAAATCCGTTGCCGGGAGCCTGGCGAGCCGTAAAGATCTCGACCGGGCTATAGGGGGCAAGAAGGGGCGCCAGAATCGCAGTCAGGGCGACCAGCACCAGCACGACGGCTGCAATCTTAGAAGACAGCGTCATCTTCTTCCAGCCACCGAGCTTGAGCCCCTTGGAGGCAGCCTTCTCGAGCTGCTCGGTTTGCTTCTCTCGAATCTTTACCATAATCTACACCGTCCTGATGCGCGGGTTGATGAGCAGGTAGAGCATGTCAACCACGATGTTGATGATGATGAAGGCAAGAGCAACGACGATGACGACGCCCTGAACCAGGTTCGCCTCGTTGCCCTGAACGCCCTGCAGAATCGCGGTGCCCATGCCGGGGAGGTTGAAGATAACCTCGATGACGACAGCGCCGCCCATGAGGTAACCGATCTTAAGACCGAGGGTGGTGACCGGGGTGATCAGCGCATTGCGAAGAACGTTGATGCCGACGACGACCTTCTCGGGAACGCCGGCGCCGCGAGCCATACGGACATAATCCTTGTCGAGCTCCTCGACCATGGCGGTACGCACGATACGAGTCATCTGGCCCGTCAGCGGAAATGCCAAGGCGATAGCGGGCATGATCATACGTCCCAGATAGCCAACCGGATTCGTGGTGAAGTGAGGCAGAGCACCCGATGCCGGGAGCACCTTAAGGTAGGAAGAGAACAGCAGGATCAACAGAACGGCAAGCCAGAACGACGGGGTTGCCAAGCCGGCGATGGAAAAGACGCGGATCACTTGGTCCGGCCATTTATCGCGATACAGCGCCGCGATGACGCCGAGCAAAAACGAAACGACCGCACCGATAGCAAGACCGATAAAGGTCAGCTGCATCGTGACGGGCAGGGCCGTGGAGATGCGCTTGGCAACGGAGTTGCGAGCAGCACCATAGGTGCCCATGTCACCATGGATCAAATCGCCCATATAGCGCACGTAGCGCACGGGCCAGGGGTCGTCCAGACCATACTTCTCATGGTACTCGGCAACCGCCTCGGGCGAGGCACCGTCACCCAACGCCGTGTAGGCGGGGTCGGTCTTGGAGAACGACATAAGGAAGAACACCAGGACGGTGACGCCCAATGCCATGATCGGCAGCGCCACAAGACGCCTTCCAATCAAACGTAGCAAGTTGTTCACGTTCTCTCCCCTTTCTTTTGTCGGTAGGACCAACTGGTATATGAGTACGGATACTCATTACAAGACCCGAGCGACATCGTTGCCGCCCGGGTCTTTGCTTCAACTATGAGGATACGGTCCAAACGACCGACATCCTGCATACAGACTCAAGCGAGTCTTACGCCTTGACGGTCGCAACGCCCCTGAAGGACATGCTCGTCGTGCCGATGCCCTTGAAGCCATCGAGGGCCTCGCCGTTGGGCGCAGAGGACGGATCGTCCCAGGAAGCGGAGACGGTCTTGACGTGGACAACGGGGTACAGAACGGCGTTGTCGGCAATGATGTCGAAGCACTCGTTCCACTTCTTCTGCTGCTCGTCGCCCTCGGCGGCAAGAGCCTCGTCCATGAGACCGTGGAGCTTCTGCCACTCAGCGGACTCCTTCCACGGGCAACGGGTCTGCATCCAGACGTTGTCGCCGTACCACCAGTTGAGCAGCAGGTCGGGATCAGCGCCGAAGCAGGAAGGATCGCCAGGGGCAAGGAGGATATCGTAGGCCTCGCCGCCGTCGATGGCAGCGTAGGTGGCCGGCGAGGTATCGGTCTGGATGGTCACATCGAAGCCGAGAGCGTCGAGGTCGTTCTTGACCTGGGCGGCCATGCCCTTAATCTGCTCGTTGTCGGTGGTGCGCAGGGTGATGGCACCCGGGGTGATGCCAGACTCCTCGATGAGCTTCTTAGCCTTCTTGGCGTCGGTCTTGTACACCGTGGAAGCCTCATGATAGTTGGTGAAGCTCTTGGGCAGGTAGCAGCTGGCAGCGGTGGCAAGGCCGGCGAAGGTGTTGCTGACCATCTTCTCGGTGTCGAGCGCATACATGACAGCCTGACGGACCTTGACGTTGTTCCAAGGCTCCTTGGCGACGTTGAACATGATGAAGCGGGTGCCGAAACCCTGAACGTTATCGATCTTGCAGCCGGCGCTCTCAAGCTGGTCGACGGCGTCAGCGGTAACGAGCTCCATAACGAGCGTGGAGCCCTCCTGCTGAGCGGTAACGCGAGCGGTGGGGTCGGTCAGGATGCTGTACTGGATCTTCTTATCCTCGGCAGCATACTCACCGTTGTACTCAGGATTGGGAACCAGGGTAATCTCGGTATCGGAGATAGAGTCGTACATCCAGGGGCCGGAGCCGATCGGCTGCTTGGCGCGATCCTCCTCGGTCTGGGTGGCCGGGGTAACGCGGACGATGGCCAGACGATCCTTGAGCAGGGAGAAGTTGGGGACCTTGGTCTTGACCGTCACGGTGCTGGCGTCCTTGGCCTCGATGGACTCGAAGGGCTGGAAGAACGGAGCATAGGTAGCGGAAGCGGCGCAAGCGGTGTAGGAGGCAACGACATCGTCAGCGGTGACCTCGGTGCCATCGGAGAACTTGGCGCCCTTGCGGATGGTGACCTCGAAAGTGGTGTCGTCCACGGACTTAGGATCGTCGGTGGCGAGCTCGTTGAAGGTGCTGTAGTCGTGGTAATCGATGCCGTAGAGGCCCTCGACGACGTGCCAGTTAGCACCCAGGCCCACAGCGGAGCCGGTGCTGGCGGGATCGAAGCTGGACGGAGCGTAAGCGGAACCAGCGGTGATCACGCCGCCGCCACGGTTGGCGGAATCGGTGGAACCGGAAGCGGAACCCTCGTCGCTAGAGCTGCCACCGCAGCCGGTGAGACCAAGCCCTGCGACAGCAGCGACGCTGCCGGTGAGGCCGAGGAACGAACGCCTGGACATACCCTTGTTGATGATGGCCATGTCTTCTCCTATCAATAGAGAATCTTACTCGGGAGCACCTAGACTTGCCCCCGCGCAACTTGCGGACGATATATACCTTACCTACCGACGAGCCCAACTGAGGTGCCGCGCTCGGCGACCGATACATACATCCGCTTGAACGGTATTTACTACCGTTCACCGAATTCGTTGACAAACGATTCGCCAGACAGTATGTATCGGCGAGGTGAGATATCAGTCTTCGTCAACCCGCAGGATAGCAGGGTTTTCACTTGGGTCAGTCAAACGTTTTAGCGTTAATAAAACCCGAAACCAGCAGGCAATCATGGCGAAATAAATGGTTGAAAATCACGCAATCATGTATATCAGTAGTTTAGGCTCGTGTTTAGCTATCGGAATGGCCAGCCGCCGCCTCGGCGCGCTCGGCATTCCATGCAACGAGCGCCTCGTGGACCGCCTTGGCAACATCGGCAGGTATGCCGCGAACTTCCGCGATCTCTTGCTCGCTCGCCGCGCGCAAACGCTTCATCGAGCCAAAATGGCGCATAAGGGCACGTTTTCTGGTGGGTCCCACGCCTGGAACGTCATCGAGTACCGAAACCGTCATGGCTTTATCGCGCAACTCGCGATGGAACGTGATGGCAAAACGGTGCGATTCATCGCGAACCTGTTTAATTAGATAGAGCGAAGCAGACCCGGTCGGCAGCACGACGGGAGTCTCGTCCCAAGGCACGAAAACTTCCTCATCGGCCTTCGCCAAGCCGCAAACCGGTATATCGAGCCCAAGAGCCTCAAGTTGCTTGATCGCAGCGGTCAATTGCGGCTTACCGCCATCGACAACGAGCAAATCGGGGCGCGAGCCAAAGCGCTCGTCGGCCATGCGCTCGGGAGCATAGCGTCGTCCCAAAACCTCGGACATCGACACGAAGTCGTTTGCCTCGTCCAATTCGGCCTGAATTTTAAAACGACGGTACTGGCTCTTGTCGGCGCGTCCGTTGGTAAACACCACCATCGAGGCGACGGTAAAGGTTCCATGCAGCGTCGAGATATCGAAGCACTCGATACGCATCGGCGGCGCCGGCAGCGCCAGCGCGCTTTCGAGCTCCAGGAGCGCTTGATTGGTGCGGTCGTCAGCGTACCCCGTTCGCATCATGTAGCGCATGAGGGCATGGCGCGCATTTTTGGATGCCATATCGAGCAAACGGTGCTTTTCGCCACGCTGCGGCCTATGGAGATGGCAGGAACGCTCGCGCTTGCCTGCAAGCCACTCCCCCAGCGCCTCCGCATCCTCAAGCTCGACAGAGAGGTTTATCTCAGCTGGAATATCAGCCGTCTCGTCGTAATAGCGCTTAAGAAAGCCCGATTGAAGTTCCTCTTCGTCGACATCCAAACCCTTATCGAGAATAAACTCGCAGGTTCGAACCGTTCGACCCTCACGCACGACAAAGACGCAAGCGGCGGAGATGGTCTCCTCGCGATAGAAACCGATGACATCGATATCGACACTGGAGGGAAAAACGACTTGCTGACGGTCGTCCAGACCCCTGATGACCTCCAAACGACGTTTGACGCGTGCCGCGCGCTCAAAGTCGAGCGCCTCGGCGGCATCCGTCATCTCGGAGGTCAGCTCATCGACGACATCCTTGCGATGGCCCGACAAAAAGCGCTCGACACGCTTGACGTTCTTGGCATAGTCTGCCGGGGAAATCGCGCCGACACACGCACCCGGCCCGCGCCCGACATGGTAGTCGAAGCAGGGACGCCCGTTTTGTGCGCAAATCATATTGACGATGTCTTCCTCGCCCTTGTGGGACTCGATGATACGGCGACAACGACGCCACTCCGCACAGGATGCAGAGCAGATGGGGATAACCTTGCGCAGCGTATCTATCGTCTCACGTGCCGCACGGCTATCGGTATAGGGTCCAAAATAGCGCGTTCCCGGCTTATGACGCTCACGCGTGTATTTGATAGCGGGATACAGGTCGCCCTTTGTAATGGCGATAAAGGGGTAGCTCTTGTCATCCTTGAGGTCGACGTTAAAGTACGGATGGTACTGGCCGATCAGGTTGCGCTCGAGTACAAGCGCCTCATGCTCGGTTTCGACAACGATGTAGTCAAAGCTCGCCACCAGCTGCATCATCAGCGGGATCTTTTGACGCTCATCCTGCAGTGTCACGTACTGGCGCATACGGGAACGCAGGTTTTTTGCCTTGCCAACGTAGATGACATCGCCCTTGGCATCTTTCCAAAGGTAACATCCGGGCTGCGTGGGAACGCGCGAAACCTGCTCGGCGAGTGTTGGAATGTTGTCGTGACCGGCCACACGCACCTACTTGCGACGAAGCAGCGCCGAGACCTCGGGCATCTTAAGGACGACGGCAAGGCCAAAGGTAACAGCAAGCGAGACGACACCCGCAACGCAAACGTAGCCAAGAGTAATCAGAATCGAGCCGCCAAGTGCCCCGACAAAGTGCTCAAGCGCCCACATGACGCCGGCGCCTGCGGCAGCACCCAGGCCACCGAGCAAAAGGCCAAAGAAACCGCCATGCAGGATAGATTTGACCTGAAGGCCACGCAGACGACGACGCAGCCACCATAGCGAACATCCGACCAAGATCACGTAGTCGACGACATACGAAAGCGCGATTGCCGGCATACCGAAGCCCAGCACAACGCCAAACAGCAGAACCGAGCCGGCCTGGCCGATGGCGGAATACAGGCAATAGCGGCTATAGGGCTTCATGTCGAGCAAGGCAGAGAAGCTCTTCTGCATCAACACGACCACGCCGTAGAGCGGCAGCGAGAACGCCAGGTAGACAAGGTACTCGGACACCAGCGTCACGCCGGATTCATCGAACTTGCCAGCACAGTAGATCATGTTGAGCGGACGCGCGAAGACAATCAGGTACAGCGCGAACGGAATCAGGAAGAACAGCATCTGGGCGACGCCACGCGAAATGCCCGTGCGAACGCTGCCGTAATCCTTCTCCTGTGCGTCGTGAGAGAGCTCGGTATAGAGCGCCGTCGAAAGCGAGGCAGCAATCAGCGCGTAGGGTAGCGTGTACCACAGGCGCGCATAGGCGATGACGGAAGGACCAGTCTCGGGCTGGACCACCAGCGCGGCAGCGTTGGTGATAGAAGTCGAGACAAACATGCACACCGTGGCGAGCAGCGTCGGGATACCGAGCGCAATCGTCTGGCGCAGCGCGGGGTCCTTAAAGTCGATATGGATATGGGGATGCACGCCGTGCTTGCCAAGCGCGGGAATCTGACATGCCATCTGAACAAAGACACCGAGGGTCGTACCGGCCGCAATCAAGATGATGCCGGCACGTTCGCCAAACTGTGCGGACACGGGCGCAAAACCCATAAAGCTCGCAATGACGATCACATTGTTGAGGACCGGGGCAAACGTCGACCAAAAGTAGTCGCGGTGTGCGTTGAGAACGCCCGAAAACACCGAGCCCAAACCATAAAACAGAATCTGGATGGCAAAGAAACGGAACATGAACGCAGCGGTATCCATGCTGCCGCCGTCACCCGAAAGGAACGATTGCGTCCAGATAAAGCCCGGGGCGAACACGGTCCCCAGCAACGAAATGCCACCCAGCACCAAAAGCAGAATACCAAGCAGGTTGCCCACGTACTCGTTCGAGGCCTCGCGACCCTGCTCACGCCTCACGCCCATGTACACGGGCAAAAACGCCGTCACGAGCATGCCGCCCATCACGAGTTCGTAGAGCATATTGGGCAGGTTGTTGGCGACCTGATAGGAGGACGAGAGTAGCGACATGCCGATAGCGGCCGCCATTGCCCACGTGCGGATAAAACCGGTGACGCGAGACACGATAGTCAGGATGGTCATAAGCCCGGCGGAACGACCAACCGTGGAGTAGTCCGACGAGCCCATGTCGTCAGTGTCATCTCGCGACGAAGAAGCTTCGGACGAGGGTGTCTGAGGCGCAGATTCTTTTGCAAAATGAGCTCCGCACTTCAATTCTTCCTGCGGCATCGCTCAGTCCTCTCTCGT
>CABUZF010000054.1 GCA_902495985.1 uncultured Collinsella sp. | reverse complement strand
CGTGCGTTTTGGTCGGCCCCGCAAGCCGTGCCCTCCTCAGTTTGAGCTGGTGCGCGATAGCTATGAGGCGGGCGATATTACCCGCAGCCAGGCAGCAAAGTGCCTGGGCGTGTGCGTGGGGACGTTCGATCGCTGGATGCGCGAGGCGGGGTAGGGGTTTGCGTCGCTTTGTCGCTTCCTGTTGCGATTCAAATTTTGATACGGTGACGATGCCATTGGGGGCTACACTCGCTGATATTCAAAAAAGGAGGTTGGCCCTTGGCGCGCGTAAAACAGATAATCGGATGGACCGCGATCGTTCTGTTCGCTGCAACGCTGGCGGGCATCTGGGTGCTGACGGAGCAAAATGCGGTGGAGACGTCGTTGCTGAGCGAGTCTACCGCGCGTGTGGTGGAGGGCCAGGCTACGGGCGTTCAGGCTACCGGCATCACGGGTGAAACTCAGGCGGGGGATGGCATGACTGAGAGTACCAATCCGGCTGCCTCGACGGTCCAGCCTGGTCGACTTGCTTCCATTCGCATGTGGGTAGGCGCAAACGTCCGTCGCGTCGCCCATACCGTAGAGTTTTTCTTCGTCGGATTGTTCGCCTCCGTGGTCGTGGTTTGCCTTTCCAGGCGTCCGTGGAGCGTATGCTCCCGTTGCGTGCCCGTATTGCTCTTTTGCGCCGCCTGCTCCGTTGGCGATCAGGTACATAAGATCTTTGTTCCCGGCAGGCATTTCGACGTTATCGATTTAGGATTCGATGCTGCGGGCTATGTCACCGCCATGCTGTTGGTATTGCTGGCAGCGGCGTTGGTGCGCCATGCGACTCGGCCGATCGGCGCCCATGCGAGGCGCTAGCCGGTAACAAACCCGTTTCTGATAATGCGAACTTGTTGAATTATTTTGTGTCGCGCGTATTTCCGAGCGGTCGGATTTGAGGGGCGAGCGGTAGAACGCTCGCCCTTTGTGCGCCACGATGCGGCACAATGTACCGCAAAAGCTGTTTGTATCCGGTACGAATCGTTCGTTGGTCTTTAATTCTTCTCAACGGAGGTGTTTGAGATGGCAAACGGATTGCTTTTGCGGCTTCGCGAGCGTGAGCTCAGCGCGTGCCCGGCGGAACGCAATGTCATCGCATATGTAAGCGCTCATCCGCACGAGGTGGTCGGGCTGTCCGTCCGCGGTCTTGCCGATGTCACGTTCTCCTCGCCCTCGAGCATTTTGCGCTTTTGCAAGCGTTTGGGTTTTGCGGGCTACAAGGAGTTCCAGCGCGAACTGATTGCCGAGCTGGCGCTCTTAGGTGACAAGAAAGACGTAGCCCTCGAGGACATCTCCATGGATGACAGCGTCGAACGTATCGTGGGGAAGGTGATGAAAAGCAACGTGCGCACGATCGAGGCGACGGCGCGAACGCTCGATTACACCGTCTTGGAGCGATGCGCGGCCCGTCTTAAGCGGGCACGCGCGGTCAATCTGTTCGGTATTGGTGCCTCTCGTTTGGTCGTGCACGACCTGGCGCAAAAGCTCATGCGTGTCGACAAAGAGTGCCATCTGTACGACGACTGGCATGATCAGCTCTTATGTGCCAAGAACATGCATGAGGGCGATATGGCAATCGCCTTTAGCTACTCGGGCTTGACGCAAGAGGTGCTGGACTGCACCGCCGAGGCTCAACGTCACAACTGTCCCGTTGTGGCCGTTACCAAAGTAGATGGATCATCCAAGCTTGCCACCATGGCCGATGCCGTGCTCGGCGTCGCTGCGAGTGAACCCTTGGTCCGCAGCGGTGCCATGGCTTCGCGTATGGCCCAGCTTATGGTTGTCGATGCCCTGTACGCTGCTTACGTTGCCAGCGACTACGAACGGGCGACGCATGTCATAAAGCAAAACTACATCGAGAAACAGGAAAGATGAGGTGAATGAAATGCTCGATTTAACAAAATTCACGACCGAACAGCGTAATCAAAGGTCAATGGACCTCGATACGATGACATCGCTGCAAATCGTCACGACGATGAACGATGAGGATCTCCGTGCCGTCCAGTCGGTCACGAAAGTGTTGCAACAGGTTGCCACGGCAATCGACTGGGCTGCCGAGGCGCTTGAGCGCGGCGGTCGCGTCTTTTACATGGGCGCGGGCACCAGCGGTCGTCTGGGCGTACTCGACGCTTCGGAGTGCCCGCCTACGTTTGGCGTATCGCCCGATCTGGTCGTCGGGCTCATTGCTGGGGGCGAGACGGCGTTTATCAAGGCTGTCGAAGGTGCCGAAGACAGCGAGGAGCTTGGCGCGAGCGACCTGCGGGAGCGTGGACTCTCGGACAAGGATCTTGTCGTTGGCCTGGCGGCAAGCGGTCGTACTCCCTATGTGGTGGGCGGCCTTGTGTACGCCAAGGCAACTGGGTGCAAGACCATTGCAATTGCCTGTAACCAAGGGTCGAAGATCGGGGAGAGCGCAGATCTTGCCATTGAGCCCGTGCCCGGTCCCGAGGTGCTGACCGGCTCAACGAGACTCAAGGCGGGAACGGTTCAAAAGCTCATTCTCAACATGATTTCGACCGGTGCCATGGTCAAGATTGGCAAGGTGTACCAAAACCTGATGGTCGATGTGCAGCAGACGAACGAGAAGTTGGTGGTGCGCGGCCAGAACATCGTGATGGAAGCGACCGACTGCACGCGCGAGCGCGCTGTTCAGGCGCTTGCGGATGCCGGCGGCCACGTAAAAACCGCTATTGTCTCGGTGCTGTTGGACTGCGATGCCGAGCAGGCTGCGGTAGCTCTTGAACGGGCGCACGGCCATGTCCGTACTGCGGTGAGTGGCCATGAGAAGAGCAATGCCGACGCCCAATAGGTGCGCGGCGTGAGCTGATATGACATCCAGACGAGATACCCAATACAAGGAGGAGTTATGACGAACAAAGAGCTGGCCCAAAAGCTGCTGGACCTTTTGGGCGGTAAAGACAACGTGCTCGCAAACGCGGCGTGCATGACGCGCCTGCGCGTGACCGTCAAAGATACGGTCAACGTCGACACGGAGGGTATTAAGGCACTCGACGGCGTGATGGGCCTGGTCGAGGACGACACGATGCAGATCGTGCTGGGTCCGGGCAAGGTGAATAAGGTGCTCGAGGAGTTCTCCAAGCTCACCGGCCTTGCGAAAGGCGTTGCTGACGAGAGCGTGGTTGACGCTGCGGCCACAAACAAGGCCGCGCAGAAGGCCAAGTACGAGTCCAAGCCGGTTCAGGCCTTCCTCAAGAAGATTTCCAATGTCTTCGTCGCCCTGCTTCCCGGCATCATTGCGGCTGGCCTCATCAACGGTATCTGCAACGTCATTAACGTCTCGACGGCAGGCGCGCTTGCAGGCGAGTGGTGGTACCAGGGCATTCGTTCCATGGGCTGGGCCCTGTTCGCCTATCTGCCCATCTTGGTGGGTTATAACGCGGCACGTGAGTTTGGTGGCTCCGCTGCGCTGGGCGGCATCGCCGGCATGATGTGCATCGCCAACAGTGTCATGCCCCTGCTTGCGCCTGGCGCGGCTGATCCTGCCACTGCCATTCTGCTGCCGCTCACCAATGCGCAGTACAACCCCGCAGCGGGCGGCATGATCGCGGCTCTCATCGCTGGCGCATTTTTTGCCTGGATGGAGCGTCAGATTCGCAAGGTTATGCCCAACGCACTCGACACGTTCTTGTCCCCGCTGCTGGTGCTCATCATCGGCGCCTTTGCTCTGATGCTCGTCATCCAGCCGGTTGGTGCATGGCTGACGACTGCCATCTTTAGCGTTTTGACCTTTATCTTCGAGAAGCTGGGCGTCCTGGGCGGCTATATCCTGTCGGCAGGCTTCTTGCCGCTGGTTTCCGTCGGCCTGCATCAGGCGCTCACGCCGATCCACGCTATGCTCAACGATCCCGACGGCGCTACCAAGGGTATCAATTACCTGCTTCCCATCCTTATGATGGCTGGCGGCGGCCAGGTCGGTGCCGGTTTGGCGCTGTACTTTAAGACCAAGAACGCCAAGCTCAAGAAGTACGTCGCAGAGTCCATTCCCGTTGGAATCCTGGGTGTGGGCGAGCCTCTGATGTATGCTGTTACGCTGCCGCTCGTTCGTCCGTTTGTGACGGCCTGCCTGGGTGCCGGATTTGGCGGCGCGCTCGCGGCGCTGCTTCACATCGGCACGGTTTCTCAGGGCGTTTCCGGTCTGTTTGGCCTGCTGATCGTCGTTCCTGGCCAGCAACTCGGCTACGTTGCCGCTATGCTGCTTGCCTATGCCGCCGGCTTTGTCCTGACGTGGTTCTTCGGTGTCGACGAGCAGAAGATCAACGAGTTCTTTGGCGAGTAGTTTGATATCGCGAGCCGTGTTGCTCAGGGCTCGCGGAGCGCGGCAGATTTCTTGATGATATGGTTGTGCCGGCGGGGCTAACTGCTCCGCCGGCCTTTTTTAAAGGAGCGTTGAAGCGTGAAAACGGGTATTTCGATTTATCTTTCCAGCCCTTTGCAGGATATTGAGCGGACGATTGAGCGTGGTGCCGCGGCGGGTGCGCGCTACGCGTTCACCTCGCTGCATATTCCCGAGGATGGGGGAGCGGCGTATGCCGATAAGGTCCGTCATGTGCTGTCGCTGCTTTCCGCCCGTGGCATTGCGCTCATTGCCGATGTGGGGCCTCGCACGTGCGATTTGCCTGGGCTTGAGCGCATCGAGGACCTGCGCGATCTGGGGTTGGAATACCTTCGTTTGGACTATGGCTTTAGCGCCCAACGGGTCGCGGAGCTGTCCGGTGTATTTCGCATTGTGGTCAATGCATCGACGGTGAGTTCTGATGAAATCGCATCGTGGCGTGAGGCCGGTGCCGATGTGACTCGTTTTGCCGCCTGCCACAATTTTTACCCCAAGCCTTATACCGGTTTAGCTCTTGAAGATGTTGCTCGGACGAATCTTCGTCTTGCGGCGCTTGGATTCGAAATCATGGCTTTTGTGCCGGGTGATGCTAACGTTCGCGGGCCGGTATTCGAGGGACTGCCGACGGTCGAGGCGCAGCGCGGTCGCGCGTCAAAGGTTGCCCTCAATATGCTTGAGCTTGCACATGGCGCCGATTGCGACATTGTGTTGGTCGGCGACCCCGATCTTTCCGATGCGGGCTGGGCGCAGTTTGCTCAAGTTTCCGCCGGATACGTGGACCTGCAATGCGAGCTTGAGCCCGGTTATGCCTATGTGCGCGGGCAGATTCATCACGACCGGCCCGACTCGAGTGTCCTCATCTTTAGGTCTCAGGAGTCACGTACGAAGCTTAAGCCGGATTCCGTGCCGACGGATGCCGGAGCCGGCCTGCCGCGAAAGGCGGGGTCGATCGCTGTGAGCAATAGCGGATATGGGCGCTACGAAGGCGAGCTTGAGATTGCGCGGGTCGATCTTCCCGGTGACGAGCGCATGAACGTTGCGGGCCATATCACGCCCGAGGCAATGGAACTGCTGCCGTTTATCAAGCGCGGATTCGGGGTACGGTTCGTTTAACGTGTGACCCGCGGGCTACAATTGGCCCATCATACGAAGGCGCCTCGTGTGGCGTGTGCCTGCGTTGGCCGATCTATATTCGGAGGATTCCCATGACTGTACTGTTTGTTGAATATCCCAAGTGCTCGACCTGTAAGAAGGCCAAGGCATGGCTGGACGAACATGGGGTAGAGTATATCGATCGCGATATCGTTTTGGACAATCCCACGGCTGATGAGCTTGCGACCTGGATTGCTCGTTCGGGGCTGCCGGTGCGGCGCTTCTTTAATTCGTCGGGCATGAAATATCGAGAGCTGGGCCTGAAGGCGCGTCTGGATGCGGGCATGACGGATCAGGAGTGCTGCGAGCTGCTGGCGACCGACGGCATGCTGGTCAAGCGTCCGCTGCTGGTGGGCGACGACTTTGCGATTCCTGGGTTTAAGGAAGCGACCTGGACCGAGGTGCTGCTGTAGTGGTTGCGGAAAGTGCGTCCCGTTTTGAGCTCGGATTCCGGGACGCAGTTTCCGGTTGAAGGGGCTAGCGGAAATCGTATCCCAGTTTGAGCGCGAAATCTGGGATACGGTTTCCGTTTGGGGCCTCTAGGGGAAAGCGCGTCCCGTTCTGGACGTAAATTCCGGGATGAGCTTTCCGGTTGGCGGGCATGCGCACTATCCCGGCTGGCGGGCATATGCGCTAATCCTCAAGCTGCGCCCATTCGTGCGGATCGTAGACCTTTACGTGCTTGTTGGGCTTGCCGCTCCAGTACTCCTCGTCCATAAAGGGCAGATATGCCTGAACGCCGGGGCAGATAAAGGGAATCCGCTGCTGTTGCAGTCGCTCGCGCTGGCGCTGCTCCAGATGCGCCTCGGATATGACGGTCGGCATGCCGGACAGCTCGACGAGGCTTGCCTGGATTCGCTTAAGGTCGGGGAGTCCCGCGTGCCATGACATCCGCATGATCAAAAAGGATGCACGGCGGTATTTTGCCTGCACCACAGTAATGGCGGGGCGCAGTGTGGGATGGATTTTGTCCCGTTCGGGCCAAAGGTCGGCAGTGATCTCGAGGCCCAGGGTCTCCCATAGGTAATCAAGCTCTTCGTCCATGGCGCCTCATATCTACGCGATCATTGATACTTCGATTGTGTTGCCTGGCGCTATCGTTTTCACGGTAGAATCTGCCAACGGTTGACGGCTACCGCTCGCGGCGTTTTGCCCTTCGCGTACAGCGGTTGGCTTCACAGGTCCTTCACGGGTTGGACTAAATTAGGCCAATTTGACTGAATTTCAAAAAAGTCAAAATTGGGGCTTGCGTCACGGCGAGACTTCCCGTATATTTCTTTCTTGCGCAAAGGCACAGCCGAGCGCAGCGATGCAGTCATTGGGATGTCGTCTAATGGCAGGACAGCGGATTCTGGTTCCGTCAATGGGGGTTCGACTCCCTCCATCCCAGCCATTGCATTTGCTACATATGGCCCGTTCGTCTAGCGGTTTAGGACGCCGCCCTCTCAAGGCGGAGATCACCAGTTCGAATCTGGTACGGGCTACCAAAATTGAACGCCCGGGCCTCGTAAGAGACCCGGGTTTTGTGTATTGACCGTATATACGGCGCCTGCCGTGTTTCG
>CABUZF010000053.1 GCA_902495985.1 uncultured Collinsella sp. | reverse complement strand
TGATAGATATCGTTGAGGAATCGCTCGCCGGCATGGCCAAAGGGCGTGTGGCCCAAGTCGTGGCCCAAGCCAATCGCCTCGATCAAATCGCAGTTGAGCCCCAGGGCACGTCCGATATCGCGAGCGATGCGCGAGACAAGCTGCACGTGCAGGCCGCGACGCGAAAGGTCGTCGTTGCTGCGAAAACTGAAGACCTGCGTTTTGCCGGCGTATCGGGCGTACGCAGGCAGATGGAGAATCTTTTCGGCATCGCGCATAAAGGCCGGACGCATGATCGTGCCTTGGTCTGCGGCTCGATCAACACGGCGGATGACCTGACCATCGTTGCATCGATAAGGGTTAACGACACCCGAGGCACGGTCGGCAGCGATACGCTCGACCAGCTCGGGCGACAACGCCGAGGGAATGCGATCCATACGCGCCTTGATGGCGGCTGTCTGTTGATTGATTGCCATGGCATGCTCCTTAAAAAGGGCGCGCAACGATTACAACGTACTACCCACGACCTCGATTATGGCAAATATCGGCACTAAAAACGGCAGCAATGGCAAGGAGCGCGATTTTGTGATGAGACAGGCGGCGGCAAGGGCCAGAAGCGCAGCCGCAAACGCGACGATACCACCCAAGGGATCGAAGGTACAAAGGGCAAAGAGCGCCTTGGCGTCCCCCATACCAATGCCGGGAGCGTGGCGAACACGACGCCAAAGCGACTCAGTAAGCATAAGGGCAAGGTAGGCGATGGCAGCAAGACCGGCATGGTCAAGCGCCGTGTTAACGCCCTTGTCGAGCCAAACGCCTGCAAACGCCGCCACCGCACACGCGCCGGCAAGCTGATTGGGAAACCGTCGCTCACGGGCATCAATCGCCGCGCCGGCAAAGATGCAAATCCAAAACGGAATATAGACCATCTAACACCTCCTTGGGCAGCAGCTCAAACGCAAAAACCACCACAAAGGTGCCTGTCCCCTTTGTGGTGGTTTTGATCGTGGTTATTTGGCGCCTTGCATGACCTCATCGAGGGTAACGTTGACGGCGTGCTGCGTCGGGACCCAGTCGACCTTTAGGAACAGAGCAGCCACCGTGATGGGGATATAGCTGAACATAAAGATCGGGAAGGTAAACAGGTTGGTCACCAAACGCCACTTTTGCGCACAGTGAATATGCTTGTACTCGAAGATGGTCGTGAGTAGCGCCAGGATAAAGAAGGTCTGGTACATCATCGCGAAGGTCATGATGAGCGAGGCGGCGCACGCCTGCATCTCGACCTCGGTGGCCAAAAAGCCGTGCGAAAGACCGCCCACGACGAGGAAGGTCACGTTGGCGAGCATAGAGATCAGGGACAGCAGCATGCCCGGAGCGATGGTCATAAACATGTCGTAGGCGGCAAAGCGATGATAGCGGAAGGTCGACTTGACCAAGTGCTTACCATAGGTAAAGAATACCTGGTAAAAGCCCTTAGTCCAACGCATGCGCTGTTTCCAGGACGCCTTAAACGTCACGGGCTGCTCGTCAAAGAACTCCGCCGGTGCATAACCGATGCGAATGCCATGGATGGCGCAGAACGTGGTGAACTGAATGTCCTCAGTCAGCGTGTGGAACTGCCAGCCGTGCATGCCTTCGATCACGCTGGCAGAAATGAGATAGCCCGAACCCGAGACGGCGCAAGACGTCTTGCAGATATTACGCGCGTTGTTGAGAAAGCGTGCCTCACGCAGATACCAGGTGGCATTAGCTGCCGAGACCCACGAGCTGCCGAAGTTCTTGGAGTTGCGATAGCTCGTGACCACATGGAAACCCTGGTCAAAGGCATCGTTCATCTTAGACACGTAATCGCGGGAGATAACGTTGTCGGCATCGAAGATGAAGTAGCCCTCAAACGTGTCGGGATACTCGTTAAGGATACGGTCGAAACCAAAGTCCATGACCCAGCTCTTGCCCTTACGGGCCAGGTCATTGCGCTCGTAAACAATGGCACCGGCCTCGCGCGCAAGCTGCGCCGTGTTGTCGGTGCAGGCGTCGGCGACGACGAAGACCTCGATAAGCTCGGACGGATAGTCCTGATCCTTGATGGAGCGTACGAGGTTGGCGATCACGGCTTCCTCGTTATGCGCCGCGATAAAGAACGCATAGCGGTGGAGTTTTTTGGCCTTGGGAGGCGCGACCTCGCCACGAAGAGCACCGATGACAAAGAAGACCACCTGGTACAGAAAGCAGACCGTGAGCAGCGTGACGACAATCTGGTTGAAGATCACGATGGGTGTGTTGGTTTGTAAAAAGGCGAGCATGCAGGCTCCCGAGAACGCATTACGTAAACAAACGTATATCTTACCGCAGGCTTACCGAGTTCAAGAAACCACCTAATACTGGCTAGGCTTCGAGCAGACCGAGCTGCGGAACGATTTCGTCACCGGCAGCGGTGCGGCCAAGCGAGCGCGGGGCAAGGTCGTCAAAAACCGCAGCGAGATCCCACGGCAGCTCATCGCGGCACTCGATGCGCTCGCCCGTCACGGGATGGTCGAACGCCACGCGCCAGGAATGAAGGAACTGCCTGGTCAGACCCTGATCGGCACGCGCATCGCACTTACCGTAGAGCGGGTCGCCCACGCAGGCATGGTTGATATGGCGCATATGCACACGAATCTGATGCGTGCGACCGGTAAACAGATGGCACTCGACGAGCGTATAGCCGTCGTCAAAGCGCGTGGAATCAAAGCGCTCGAGCACCTTGAAAGTCGTGATGGCCTGGCGCGCAAAGGGGTCATCGGAAACCGCCATCTTCACGCGGTCGCGCGTCGATCGGGCAATACCAGTGTTGATAGTGCCCTCGTCCATGGCGATGTGACCGTGAACGAGCGTGATATAGCGACGGTCGAGCGTGCGCGTGCGGATGAGATTTTGAAGCGCGCGCTGGGTGTCGTCGTCTTTTGCCGCGAGCATAAGGCCCGAGGTATCGCGATCCAGGCGATGCACGATGCCGGGGCGGTCCTCACCCTGCACGGTACCCAGATGGTCGATGCCGCAGTGGTAGACCAGGGCGTTCGCAAGGGTGCCGCTCTCGTGGCCATGGGCGGGATGGCACACCAGGCCGCGCTGCTTTGAGAGCACGATAAGGTAGTCGTCCTCGTAACGGATATCGAGGGGAATGGCTTCGGGAATCACATCGGTGGGGTCGTGCGGCTCGGGCAGGTCAACCGAGATACGGTCGCCGGCACGAACGGCATACTTTTTTGATAGGCAGGTCTCGCCGTTGACGGCAACGGCGCCGCCCTCGATCAGATGTGCGCAGGCAGAACGCGTGGGACAGCCATCGTTGGCGCCCAGATAAGCGTCGAGACGCTGACCAGCGCAATCGTCGGCAACAAGAATATGGATGTCGGCCATTAGCGCTCATTCCTTTCGCGAATCTTGAGGGCACGCTCCCCACGCTGCTTGGCTTTGCGTTTGGCGCGAGCCTCATCACGAGCGTTGAGTTCGGCGGTCGCATCGACCTCGCGAGCGGCGGGGCTCAAGAACATGTAACCGATGAGCGCCAGCACGACACCGACCGTAATGCCGACATCAGCCACGTTAAAGACGGGAAAGTCGATGAACGTGGTGGCGATAAAATCGGTCACGAAGCCAAAGACAAGGCGATCGATCGCGTTGCCGATGGCGCCACCCGCAACCATGGCCATGCCCACAACCTCAAGACGAGCGAGCTGAGGCGCACGAACGAGGTACACGGCAATAGCGATAATGACTGCCAACGCCAGCACGGCAAACGCGATGCCATGCCCCTCGCCCATGCTAAAGGCGGCTCCGATATTGCGGACAAACAGAAAATCGATCACGCCGGGGATAACGGTCACATGCAGAGCATCGCCCACGGCACGAACCGCAAGCTTGGTCAGCTGGTCAACAAGCAGCACAACGAGCGCTACCCCACCAGCAACACCTAACCTCCAACGCAAAGGCGGCGTCATATCCGCACCACGACCCAAAGAAATCCCCTACCCTAAGAACATCGAATTACGTTTAACGCAATTAACCATCTTATATTGTCACACGCAGGGCGCACGACATATCCACCAACGCTAGCGAAATAATCAGCATAAAACGAAAGCGACATTCCGAAAAACAGAATGCCGCTTGAATATGACACAGGTAGTCGTTGGGTGTTCCTATAGTTTTGTCAACCGTCGGGGCTACTCCCGGTAGGGCACCCGGTCGCGCATCACGGCGTATATCGCCCTGAGCCGCTTCCTCGCGACGGCCTTGAGCGCCCGCCCGTGCCCCATTCCCCGCGCCCTGCAGGCCCGGTAGTACTCGCCGTAGCGCCCCGAGGACCTCACCAGGCTGTTGCACGAGAAGATCAGCAGGGACTTGAGCCTCGCGTCGCCGCGCCTGGACGCCCTGACCGACCTCACCGACGTGCCGGAGCTCCTCACCCTCGGGGCTATGCCGCAGTACGAGGCCAGGTGGTCGTGGTCCGGGAACCTCCCGATGTCGACCGACACCGCGAGCTGCGCCGCGGTCCTCGGGCCGATGCCGGGCACGGTGAGCAGGCACGCGTAGGTCTCGTCGCCCTCGAGCAGCGCCGCCGTCTCGGCCTCGAGGGCCCCGGCCTCGTCGAGGGCCTCCGATATCCGGGCGGCCAGGAACCTGACCTGCCTGTTCTCGGCCTCGACGAGCGCCGGCGGGGGCGCGGTGGAGGCGGCCGCGGCCTCCCCGGCGGCCTCGGCCCGCGGGCCCCCGGCCCCGGAGCGGGCGATCCCCCACGCCCCGCCGAACCCGGCGAGCAGCTCAAGCCACCGCCGGTCCGACAGGTCGACCGCGGCCTCGAGGGCCGGGCAGGACTCGAGCAGCACCGCGCGCAGGCGGTTCTTGTCCCTGGTCGCGCAGGCGACGACGTGGTCGCGCTGCGACGAGAGGGCGCGGGCGGCCTCGAGGGCCTCGCCGCGGCCCGGGACCCCCGACAGGGAGTCCGGCACGCCCAGGGCGGTCCGCGCGATCACCGCGGCGTCGCGCTCGTCGGTCTTGGCCTCGCCGGCGAACAGGCCCGCGGCGCGGCTGGCGGCGAGCCCGGGCAGGTAGGCGACTCCGAGTCCAGCGGCGCGGGCCCGCCTCACGGCGAGGGACCCTATGTTGCGGAACTGGTCGACGACGACGAGCGTGCCGGCGGGCGCGGAGGCGAACAGCGTGTCGAGCTCGGCCTCCCTGTTGCGGACGGGGGCGCTGGCCAGCACCTCCCCGTCGCGGTCGATCAGGCAGGCCCAGTGCGATGACTTGCCGACGTCCAGGCCGAGCACGGCCGCGGGTCTGGTGGATGGCGCTTTCACGGTGGTATCCTTCCGGTAGTCGTTCGACCGGATGGCCTTCCCCTCGGCACTCACATTACCAGCCGCGGCACCTGCCCGGCACTTTCCTATCAGCCGTCGGGGGCGGCGCGTCCCGCGCCGGCAGCACCCAACTGGCCCTCTCGGGGGCAGGGACGTTCGGCCGTGCGCGGGCGCCCGGTCGGCGGCCCGTTCTGGGCGCGCCTCAATCGTAGCCCGAGACGGTCCCGGGCTGACAATTTCGACTGTAATGGACGTTCTTAAATGACTAGTCGTTAAAGAACGTCCCCAACGACCAACTAGCCGTGGAAGCGGGCTATGGGTGCAAGTGGCTGCTCGCGAAAGACGCGATCGACGGCGGCGCGGTATTCGTCGACCTTTTTAGTCTTGCGTACGAGTTTATGAACGGTAGCGGGGTCGGCGAAGGCGCATTTGGCATAGAACCACCACTCCTTCATGCGAAAGACCGCGTTACCGCCAATCTCTTCTGCATATGCCGCAAACAGCGTGTCGTGGAAACGCTGCAGCTCGGCTGCTGTGGCAACAGGACCGCCGTTGACCATGCGTGCCAGCGCAGGGTTCGCGAGCAACCCGCGTCCCAGCATCACGTGGCGCGTAGCAGGATAGGCCTCCACCAGCGCGTCCATATCCTCAAGATCAAAGATGTCACCGTTGTATGCCACCGGGAACGGCGCACACTCCAGCGTCTCGCCATAGAACTCCTTGCGCGGCGAGCCCGTATAGCGGTCCTTTTGCACACGCGGATGCACGATTAGCTCGGCCAGCGGCATGCGACAGTAAAGGTCGAGCACGCGCTCATACTCGTCATCGCTCTCCAGACCCAGCCTGGTCTTTACCGATACCGGCAACGGCGACCGCTCGCACACATCGCTCAAGAACACTTCGAGCTCGTCCAAGTTGCGCAAAAAGCCCGATCCCTTGCCCTTGGCAACAACCGTCCCCGAGGGGCAACCAAGGTTGAGATTAACCTCGCGGTAGCCCATGTCGGCAAGCACCTGCGCCGCCCACACAAACTCGTCCGCGTTCTTGGACATCAGTTGAGGCACCACGTTGAGCCCCTGGTTATTGGCAGGATCGATCTCCTTAAACGCCTTGCCACCAAAGCGGTTGCCCACCCGCGGCGGCGGCAAAAACGGCGTGTAATAACAATCGAGCGCACCGAAGCACTCCGCATGCACGCGACGGAACACATGCCCGGTAATCCCCTCCATAGGGGCAAGCGAAAGAATCATCTACTCTTCTCTCATATCAACGAACATGACTAAGGGACTGCCTCTTTGTCATGTTCATTATGCCTTGTGCTCTAACACCACGCCATTAGCGCCGTGTTAGAGCAACTGACGCCTTGCACTCATTTATACTCAAAAGCATGCGTGCATCGCCCGCGTAGAACGATGAGAGTCGAGGCCCCCATGCAGCAGCTCACCGAGCAAGAAAAGAAACGCATCCAGCGGTACTGCACATACCCCAAGATCGCAGCGACCGCACTCGTCATGTCGTTCGTAGCATGCCTGTTGATGTTGCCGCTCCAAATGACCAACGATATCGCGTTCCACCAAAAGGAATTCCAGCCCGCGGGCATATATACCGCCATCGCACTCACCGCAATCGAACTCGCCATCTTTTGCTATTGCGCTCTTGCGCCGCGCTTTGGAATGCAGGGCAAACAGTGGAAGGAACTGCAGAGCAGGCTTGCGGTGGCCCAGACCAACAAGGACCATTCCGCGGAGGTCGCCAGTGTGCTTGCCACGCAAGCT
>CABUZF010000052.1 GCA_902495985.1 uncultured Collinsella sp. | reverse complement strand
GCTTCCGCGGCAACCGCTTCTAGTTGGGTTACGCGGTTTTACCAAACCGCGTAACTAGTTGACGCTGCGCGCCACCCAGGGCGACAATTTGTCATTCAAAAGGCAAGGCATGACCAGAAGGTCTATGCCTTGCCTTTTTCATGCCAACTTGTTCGCCCTGGGCGGCGCTCGCTGGCGTTGCCGAAACATCGACGTTCCCATAGTCCAAATCTGCAAAAAAGGGATGCCAAAAAGGGACAGGTTTATTTTGGTCGGTTTTATCTGGGCAAACGTGGTCGTCTATCGCAATGCAGTCGTTGAGGACGTTCTTGCTTGACTAGTCGTTTAAGAACGTCCCCAACGACTACATAGCACGAGAGTGGATAATCTTCCGGTTTGAGCCTGCATTCAAGCTTAAAGTGGGAGATTATCCACTCTCGTTTTGTTTGTTGATTTCGATGCCTACATTTGTAGGAATAGTTCGTGGAGGCGGGTGTCTTCGTCGAGTTCGGGGTGGAAGGTTACGCCGAGCTGGTTGCCCTGACGGGCGGCGACGATACGGCCGTCGACTTTTGCTAAGACCTTGGCGTCGCCGTGGACCTCGACGATGCGGGGCGCGCGGATGAACGTCAGCGGCACTTCACCGTCGATGCCGGCTACCTGCCCCTTGGTTCGAAAGCTGCCGAGCTGCCTGCCGTAGGCATTGCGCTCGACAAGTACATCCATGGTTGCCAGGCGCGGCGTGCCCTTATCGTCGTGGGCGGCAAGGTCGTGAGCCAGTAGAATCAGGCCGGCGCAGGTGCCCAGGACGGGCATGCCTTCAGCGATACGGGCACGAAGCTCCTCGAGCATGCCCAACTCATCAAGCAGCTTCCCTTGAACGGTAGACTCGCCGCCGGGAAGTACCAGACGGTCAAAGTCCTGCTTCAAATCAGCCGCCTGTCTCAGCTCAATACAACGTGCGCCCAGTTCGGATAGCCTTGCCTCGTGCTCGGCAAAAGCGCCTTGGACCGCCAGCACGGCGACCGTTTGGTCTGTATAATCGCTCATGTGCGATCCTTTCTGCTGGACTAGCGCCCGCGCTCCTCCATGATGATCTCGATTTCGTCGGCGTTGATGCCCACCATGGCCTCGCCCAGGTCCTCCGAAAGCTCGGCGATGAGTTTGGCATCGGTGAAGTTTGCCACGGCCTTGACGATGGCGGCTGCGCGCTTGGCGGGGTCGCCGCTCTTAAAGATGCCCGAGCCGACAAACACGCCTTCGGCGCCCAGCTGCATCATCAGCGCGGCGTCGGCGGGGGTCGCTACGCCGCCGGCGGCAAAGTTCACGACGGGAAGCTTACCCGTGGCATGGACCTCGCGCACCAGCTCGACCGGAACCTGCAGTTGCTTGGCTGCCTCAAAGAGCTCGTCGTTGCGCAGGGCAACAACGTCACGGATCTGCTTTTGGATCTTGCGCATGTGACGCACGGCCTGAACGACGTCGCCCGTACCCGGCTCACCCTTGGTGCGAATCATCGTGGCGCCTTCGGCAACACGGCGCAGCGCCTCGCCCAGATCACGGGCGCCGCAGACAAACGGCACGTCAAACTGGGTCTTGTCGATGTGATAGACGTCATCGGCAGGGGAGAGAACCTCGGACTCGTCGATGTAATCGATCTCGATGGCCTGCAGGACCTGCGCCTCGACAATGTGGCCGATGCGGCACTTAGCCATAACGGGGATGGAGACGGCCTCCTGGATGCCCTTGATCATCTTGGGGTCGCTCATGCGCGAGACGCCGCCTGCGGCACGGATGTCGGCCGGGATGCGCTCGAGGGCCATGACGGCGCAGGCGCCTGCCTCCTCGGCGATGCGTGCCTGCTCGGGCGTGGTAACGTCCATGATGACGCCGCCCTTGAGCATCTGCGCGAGCTCGCGATTGAGTTTGACGCGGTCGGCCTTGCTGTTCTGTTCTGCCATGGTTGCTCCCTTGGTTGGCATGTGCATTGCTTGACGGAACATCCTATCGGGGAGCTGGGTATGACAAAATACTCAGTTTTCGAGATAATTACAAGGTCAGACTAATACCAGATTGAATGACTTAATAAGGTCAGGTGATAGGCTCATGCTTGACTACAATTTGGAAAAACGCGGCGAAGCATCGCTCTATGAGTATGTTTACCAGCAAATTCGAGATGATATCGTAGCTGGACGCATTGTGGCGGGGGAGCATTTGCCGTCTAAGCGCGCCTTTGCCAGTCATCTGGGAATCAGTGTTATTACCATCGAGAATGCATATAGCCAGTTACTCGCTGAGGGCTATATTTGCTCAATACCACGTCGTGGCTACTACGCTTGCGAGCTTCCGGATGCACCGGTTTTGGCTTCGGCTGCGGAGGGCATCGACCGAGATGCCGTCTCTGTGGGCCCCAGCGTGCATGATGTCAACGGACAGGTCGAGCGATTCGATGCGCTTTCTCCTTCTGCTTTGGAGGCGGCGCGGCTTTGGCAAAGCGCGCTACGGGCGACGCTGGCATCCGAAGACGAGCGCGAAATCTTTTCGCCCGCACCGGCGCAGGGCACTGCTCGGCTGCGACGCGCAATTGCTCACCATCTGCACGGGACAAGGGGTATGAATGTCGACCCCAACAACATCGTTATCGGTGCGGGCGCCCAGCTGCTCGATACCATGTTGGTTCAGTTGCTTGGCGCGGACAAGGTGTATGCGGTTGAGGATCCGGGCTATTTGCGTCTGACGCGTATCTATCAGGCTATGGGCTGCAAAGTTCGACATATCCCGTTGGATGATGAGGGCGTGGACTTGAGCACTCTGCAGAAAAGCGGGACCGATGTCCTTCACCTGATGCCGTCCCATCAGTATCCGACCGGCCTTGTGACGAGCATTGCGCGTCGCTATGCGCTTCTAAGCTGGGCCGCCGAGCGACCAGGTCGGTATCTCATCGAAGATGACTTTGATTGTGAGTTTCGCCTTGCCGGGAAGCCGATTCCCGCGCTCGCGTCGATCGATGCCGCCCAGTCGGTTATATACACCAACACGTTTTCGAAGAGCCTGTCTTCGGCGTTGCGCCTAGCGTACATGGTGTTGCCCGACGAGCTGATGGAGCGGTTTAGGCGCGACCTTGGTTTTTACGCCTCGTCGGTTAGCTCCATAGATCAAGTTGCATTGGCTCGCTTGCTGGAATCGGGTGATTACGAGCGTCATGTGAACCGCGTGCGCGTTCGTGCCCGCGAGGCGCGTGATGGCCTAGTGGCGCTTGTACGGAAGGCATTTCCGGCAGGGGAAGTCTCGATCGAGCATGCAGACGCGGGCCTTTACTGTATCGTGGTTGCGGAGCGTAGAACGGGCGGAAGCACTTTTGCACGGGCCCTCACGCGCTCGAGCATCCCTTTTATCGATATCGGTGACTGTTTTTGGTGTGCCGATGGCGCATCTGTCCCTGAAAACACAACTCAAATTCTTGTTCAGTATGACGATCTGAGTCCAAAAGTACTAACAACCTTGGAATTGCAGCTAATGGGGGGCACTCTGCAACCTAAGTGAGTAGACTTTTAGCACTTTGGCGACCAGGCAGTTTTGTAGCAAGCTATTTACCTGCGGTTTTGAAAAGCAGGATGACCGGCCTGCTCGGGATGTTCAAAAAAGTCTACTCACTTGCCGCGCAAAGCTTCTGCATGAGAAAAAATGGGGTTTTCAACAGTGCTTCGTCCAGCTCTCGGCAAGCTTTTGGTCAGTTGGGGAGGGCTGTTGAAAACTTAGCAGTCCGTTCGGTGCCATTTTTGGTGCGTTCGCGCCAATGCGTGACTGACTGGGTTGAAATTCGTGTTTTCCTGTGCCTATGAAGGATCTACTTTGTGACATATCGGCTTTTAGGTACTGGCGTTTGCCTCCTCAAGTCCGCGCTTTGTGTCCGCCGCTTCCACGGCCGGAAGAAGACCGGCAGCGATATGACCTCGCCCGTAACCCGACGGCTGCGGTTGTGTTCGGCTTTCCGTTGTATACATTGGTTCGGACGAGAAACAAACGGACTTGTCCTGCCAGCATTAGGCAGCGGCTGTTTCTTGGTGAGCTCCCCAGGGAATCCGTGCTGGAAACGGAGCATGGGTTTTTGGTTACGTCTCCTCTGCTGACGGCATTCATCATGTCGCGGCATCTGACGGATCTTCAGCTTCTTTTGGTATTGGCGGAGATGTGTGGCTTGTTTGCGGTGTGCGCTCTGCCGGCGGCACTTGAGGCGGAGCTTTCGCGTGCAATTGATTCGGGCGCGATTTCGACAACGTTCGGTTGGGTGCGCTGCCCGTCCGAGGACGGCACCGCCTCAAATTTATGGCGTCGAGACGCTTTGGTTTTGGGCGGAGACCTTGACCGTTTTTGTTCAGATGTTTGCGGGATGCGTTACGGCAATAGATTTATGGCGGTATCGCAACTCGTTCCATTGGGTGCCGCGTCGCCTTTTGAGGTCGAGGCGTATTTGCTACTTGCACTGCCGCGATCCCTGGGAGGCGAAGGTTTTTGCGACATAGAGCTTAATGTTGAAGTGATGCTAGGCACAAGTGCTCGAGCGATTGTGGGAAAGTCCCGTATATATATCGACCTACTTCTTTCTTCACCGGACGGTAGGCGACAGGTGGCCATTGAATGTCAGGGAAAGGCCTCGCACGGACGCGCAGGGGATGGCTTGCGTGACGCTGACCGCATGACGGCCCTTCAGGCCATGGGCTACGATGTGCTTCTCCTGACACACAGACAGATATCGGATGAGGATAGATTCCGCGCGATCGTTAAGGCCATATGCAGGATGCTCGATGCTGAATATCGTGATAAAAGCTCGGATGAGCAAAGGGCTGAGATATTACTCCGGTCTGAACTATTCATTGACTGGACAAAATTGGGAGTAATCGACGGAAAGATGCCCGTTAGACACAAAATGGCTCGATCGTGGACGGCTGCGAATCTAAGTGAGTAGACTTTTGTCACTTTGGCGACTAGGTCGTTTTGCAACAAGGCATTTACCTGCGGCTTTATAAAGTGATATGGATGGTCTGCTCGGCAAGTTCCAAAAAGTCTACTCACTTAGTTTTGACGAGAAGCCGATGCCGAAGACGGTCCTATTTCAGGGCGTTAACAAGTTCGTGAGGCACGAAAAAGGCCCGAACCAATACGGTCCGGGCCTCATCGAGCTTGAGGTTATGTCTCAGGCGGTTGGCTTAGCCAAAGTAGCGCTTGAGCAGACCGGCGAAAGCCTTGCCGTGGCGGGCCTCGTCGCGAGCCATCTCGTGCACGGTGTCGTGGATGGCATCGAGGCCGGCGGCCTTGGCGCGCTTGGCAAGATCGGTCTTGCCGGCGGTGGCGCCGTTCTCGGCCTCAACGCGCATCTCGAGGTTCTTCTTGGTGGAGTCGGTCACGACCTCGCCCAGGAGCTCGGCGAACTTGGCGGCATGCTCGGCCTCCTCGTGGGCAGCCTTCTCCCAGTACAGGCCGATCTCGGGATAGCCCTCGCGATGAGCGACGCGAGCCATGGCCAGGTACATACCGACCTCGGAGCACTCGCCCTCAAAGTTGGCGCGCAGGTCGGCAACGATGTCCTCGGAGACGCCCTCCATCTTGGCGACACCAACGACGTGCTCGGCGGCCCACTCGAGCTGGCCCTCCTCCTGCTTCAGGAAACGAGAACCGGGAACGCCGCACTGGGGGCACTTAAAATCCTCGGGCAGCTGGTCGCCGTCGAACTCTTCCACATAACCGCAAACGGGGCAAACAAACTTCATGATTCGATCCTTTCGATCGATGGCGATTGTGCGCTCGTCCGGTCCCGTAAGGGCCCTCTCCGGACGTGCGTCTTGACGAGTCCTATTATCCATAAATGCAACCAAATGTGAAGCCTATTAGGAATGATTTTTAATAAAACAATTTTGAGATATGAAGATGTTGATTGATTAACGATTGGCAGGCCGTCTTTGACCGCCGCTGAGTACAATCGGTCGAGCAAATGTTGACCTATCAACAAATGAAGGAGTTTCCTTTATGCATCTAGCCCGTCGTGCCTGGTGCCGAACATATCAGACGGTTTTTCGCATTGCATTGCCGATCCTGCCCTATACCGAGCCGCGCATTTTAGAGCATGCCGAGGATGTGCCCGCGGTGCTTCAAAAGCGCTCGATCCAGAAGGTCCTTATCGTGACGGATCCCGGCATTGCCCGTCTGGGGCTCACGGCACCGCTCGAGACGGCGCTCGCATGCAGGGGGATTGGCGTTACGGTCTATGCCGAAACGCGTGCAAACCCCACGGTTTCAAACGTGGAAGAAGCGGCGTCCCTGTATCGAGAGAGCGCCTGCCAGGCCATTATCGGCTTTGGCGGTGGCTCGGCCATGGACTGTGCCAAGGGCGTGGGCGCACGCATTGCGCAGCCAAACAAGCCCATCAACAAGATGCGCGGCCTGCTGCGGATTCATCGTCGCCTGCCGCTGCTCATCGCCGTTCCCACTACCGCCGGTACGGGAAGCGAAGTCACGCTTGCGGCGGTAATTACCGATGACGGGACGCACTACAAATACCCCATTAACGACTTTGTGCTCATCCCGCGTTTTGCAGTCCACGACCCCGAGTTTACGTGCGGCTTGCCCGCTTCCATTACGGGGCAGACGGGCATGGACGCCCTGACGCATGCCGTTGAGGCCTTTATCGGGCGAAGCACCACGCCCTATACGCGCAAGATGGCGCGACAGGCGGTGCAGCTTATCCACGACAATTTGCTCGAGGCCTATGAGCATGGTGACGACATGCGCGCTCGTCGCAATATGCTTTCGGCGGCGTATAAGGCGGGCGTTGCGTTTACCCGCTCCTATGTCGGATATGTGCATGCCATCGCGCACAGTCTGGGCGGCCGATACGGAATTCCGCACGGTTTGGCCAACGCGATCATCCTGCCGCACATGCTTCGCGCTTATGGTGACGCCGCCGCCCCCAAGCTTGCCGATCTTGCTCGCATGGCGGGCATTGCGCCGGCTACCGCGGAGGATAGTCTTGCGGCCGAGGCCTTTATCGATTGGGTCGACCGCATGAACGAGATCCTGGGAATCCCCAAATATGTCTCGGGCATTCGCCGCTCCGACATTCCCGAGATGGCGGC